>DYRB01000046.1 GCA_020718945.1 Lamprocystis purpurea
CGGCCGTCTCCGGCGCCTCGGCGGCCGCGACCCAGGGCAGGGCCAGGGCCGCGGCCGTGGCGAGGCCGCCCAGCAGACTCCGACAGTTGATGGCGAGCCAGCCCATGGGCAGGGGGGTTCCTATGGTTGCGTTTGGACCAGGCGCACTACGCGGCGCCGGGCGTTTCCTGAAGGCTAAGGCAATCGGGGCCTAGAGGTCCAGATCTGCTTCCAGGTCCTCCGCATCCCGTCGGCACTTGTCCAGGAACTGGAGCTTGTGCACCGCGGCGCGGGCGGCGATCAGTTGCTCGGGACCCGATGCGGCGAACAGCCGGGTCAGGTCCTCACCCAGGGCGCGCTCGGATCGGGCTATGTGGTCCAGGACCCGGGCCACCGCCCCCTGAGGGTCGGCGGCCATGCGGGCATCCGCCAGGGTCTCCCGCAGTTCCATCTGTTCCATGAGGAAGTCCGGGTCCTGGGGCACCGCGTCCGGGCCCGGGTCTGGGTGCAGGCCGAGCAGGTACAGGGCCCGCTGCAAGGGGTCCTTGAGGACCTGAAACCCCTCGTTGACCCGGGTCGATGCCTGCATGGACAGGCGCCGCTCCTGGTCGGAGGCGCGGGCGAAGCGGTCCGGGTGGACGGCGTCCTGGAGCGCGCGGAAGCGCTCGGCCAGCAGTTCCCGGTCCAGGGCGAAGCCCACCGGGAGGTCGAACAGATCGAAGTGATTGCGGGAGAAGTCCAGCACGGGGGAGCGGGGCCGGGAGTCGCCGGACCGGGGCCTAGACGGTGAAGCTCTCGCCGCAACCGCAGGCGTCCTTGACGTTGGGGTTGCGGAACTTGAAGCCCTCGTTCAGCCCCTCCTTGGTGTAGTCCAGCTCGGTCCCTTCCAGATAGAGCAGGCTCTTGGCATCGACTATGACCTTGACCCCGTGCTCCTCGAAGACCTGGTCGTCGGGTTCCAGGGCGTCGGCGAACTCCAGGACATAGGCCATCCCGGAGCAGCCGGAGGTACGCACCCCGAGGCGGATCCCCAGACCCTTGCCGCGGTTGGCGAGGAACTTGGCGACATGGGCCGCAGCCGCTGGTGTCATGGAGATGCCCATGGCGTCACTGGCCCTGCTTCTTGGCGTAATCGCTGATGGCGGCGCGGATGGCATCCTCCGCCAGCACCGAGCAGTGGACCTTGACCGGGGGCAGGGCCAGCTCGTCGGCGATCTCCTGGTTCTTGATCAGGCTCGCCTCGGCCAGGGTCTTGCCCTTGACCCATTCGGTGAGCAGGCTGCTGGACGCAATCGCCGAGCCGCAGCCATAGGTCTTGAAGCGGGCGTCCTCGATCACCCCGGCCTCGTTGACCTTGATCTGCAGGCGCATCACGTCGCCGCAGGCCGGGGCACCGACCATGCCGGTCCCGATGCTGGGGTCGTCCTTGTCGAAGGTCCCTACGTTGCGGGGGTTCTCGTAGTGGTCCAGAACCTTGTCGCTGTATGCCATGGTCGTTTACCTCTCGACGACGGAAATCAATGGGCGACCCACTGCACGGACTTGAGATCTATACCGTCCTTGTACATGTCCCACAGGGGGGAAAGCTCGCGCAGCCGCGCCACCTGCTCGCGGATCTTGGCCACAGCGTAGTCCACCTCTTCCAGGGTGCTGAAACGCCCCAGGGTGAAGCGGATGGAACTGTGGGCCAACTCGTCCTCGCGGCCTATGGCACGCAGCACATAGCTAGGTTCCAGGCTGGCGGAGGTACAGGCGGAGCCGGAGGAGACCGCCAGGTCCTTCAGGGCCATGATCAGCGACTCACCCTCCACATAGGCGAAGGAGACGTTGAGGTTGCCGGCCACCCGGTGCTCCTCGTCGCCGTTGAGGAACACCTGCTCTATCCCCTTGAGCCCATCCCACAGACGCTGGCGCAGGACCAGGATACGCTCGTTCTCGGCGTCCATTTCCTCGCCGGCAATGCGGAAGGCCTCACCCATACCGACGATCTGGTGCACCGGCAGGGTCCCGGAGCGCAGGCCCCGCTCGTGGCCGCCGCCGTGCATCTGGGCCTCGATGCGCACCCGCGGCTTGCGTCGCACGTACAGGGCGCCTATGCCCTTGGGGCCATAGGTCTTGTGGGCGGAGAAGGACATCAGGTCCACCGGCATGGCCTCCAGGTCGATATGGACCTTGCCGGTGCTCTGGGCCGCGTCCACATGGAACAGGACCTTGCGCGAGCGGGCCAGCTCGCCGATGGCGGCGATGTCCTGGATGACGCCGATCTCGTTGTTCACATGCATGAGGGACAGCAGCACTGTGTCGTCGCGGATGGCCGCGTCGAGCTTGCGCAAGTCGATCAGGCCATTGGGCTCAGGGTCCAGGTAGGTGACGGTGTAGCCCTCGCGTTCGAGCTGGCGGCAGGTGTCCAGTACCGCCTTGTGCTCGGTCTTGCAGGTGACTATGTGGCGCCCGCGCTTGTTGTAGAACTGGGCGGCGCCCTTGATGGCCAGGTTGTCCGACTCGGTGGCCCCGGAGGTGAAGGCGATCTCCTTGGGATCGGCGTTCACCAGCTCCGCGATCTGGCGCCGGGCGGTGTCCACCGCCTCCTCCGCCGCCCAGCCGAAGGCGTGGGAGCGCGAGGCCGGATTGCCGAAGACCCCATCCTGGGTCAGGCAGGCGCACATCTTTTCGGCTACCCGAGGGTCCACCGGGGTGGTGGCGGAATAGTCCATGTAGATGGGTAACTTCATCGCGGGCTCCGGCTCGGGGACTGCTGCTGCGCTGGGGTCATGCCGCGCTGGGGGTCAGGCCCGTACCGGGGTATGGCCGGCACGCCCGCGCTCGACCGCCAGGTCGCGCTTGTAGGCACGACAGCCGACCTCGGCCGCCAGGCCCTTGCGGTCCATCAGGTCCTGGAGGCTGACGTTGCTCAGATAGTCGTAGATGCGGTCGCTCAGGTCCAACCAGAGGTCGTGGGTCAGGCAGGGGTGGCCGTCCTGGCAGTTGCCCTGGCGGGCGCAGCGGGTGGTGTCCAGGTTCTCGTCCACCGCGCCAATGACCTCAGCGACATGGATGGCCGCGGCCTCGCGGGCCAAGTTGTAGCCCCCGCCGGGGCCGCGCACGCTGGTCACCAAGCCGCGTTTGCGCAGGCGGGCGAAGAGCTGTTCCAGGTAGGACAGGGAAATCCCCTGGCGGCGCGCTATGTCGGCCAGGGCCGTGGGCCCCCCGCCCTGGTGCATGGCCAGATCGAGCATGGCCGTAACGGCGTAGCGACCCTTGGTGGTAAGTCTCACGCGTTTGCTCCTGCCTTAGGGAAAAGGGTCAAAAAGGATACGTTAACCGACCTGTCCGATCAATTATTTGCCGCCGGGAGGCGGTGGGCAGAGACCCCGGACACCGCCCTGGCCGGGCCCCGGCTGAGTCCCAGCCGGGCTCCAAAAGCGTTTAATTATGCACTGAAACAGGTGCCTCGGGCCAGATGTTGGGGACATCTTGGCCACTGGGAATCTGGGGTTTGCGGCTGTGCCTGGCTCGTCCTCGTGACACAGTTCCGCGGTGTCACGGGAATCAGGCACTCAGGCATGGAGGTCGCTGGCAGGTGGGAGCGGCTTCAGCCGCGACGCGGCGTCTTCCAGTGGTGCCCGCGGGCAACGCTCGGTCCCGTCGCGGCTGAAGCCGCTCCCACCAGGACCCTGGCTGGCTAGTCTCTTGGCGGGGAGGATGTGGCGTCGTCCACCGGGTCCAGCTCGCAGCGGGCCAACTCCGGCAGGTGGTCGAAGTGGCCGGTGATGCCGTTGCGCTCCAGGGCCGCGGACATGGCCTCGATGCGCCGGTCCACCACATGGATGTGGTCGAGCATGCGGTTGATGGCGTTGGCCACCGGGTCCGGGGCGTCGCGGGTGGCCCCATAGGCGTCGAAGCCGATGCGCGCGGCGGTGTCCGCCCGGCGCTGGGTCACCCGGTCCTCGGCGCGCTCGATGATGCGCCCGGGGATGCCGACCACCGTGGCCCCCGGCGGCACGGCCTTGACCACCACGGCGTTGGAGCCGATGCGCGCCCCGTCGCCGATGTCGATGGGTCCCAGCACCTTGGCCCCGGCCCCGACCACCACGTCGCGGCCCAGCGTCGGGTGGCGCTTGCCCTTCTGCCAGCTCGTCCCGCCCAGGGTGACGCCGTGGTAGAGGGTGCAGTCGTCGCCGATCACCGCCGTCTCGCCAATGACCACGCCCATGCCGTGGTCGATGAAGAAGCGCCGGCCGATCTCCGCCCCGGGATGGATCTCAATGCCGGTGAACAGCCGGGCGACGTTGGACAGGAAGCGGGCCAACCACTTGAAGCCGGACTGCCACAGGCTGTGGGTGACCCTGTGCATCCAGACCGCGTGCAACCCCGGGTAGGTGGTGAAGACCTCGAACCCGGTGCGCGCCGCCGGGTCCCGGTCGAAGACGCACCGGATGTCCTCTTTCAGGCGTTGGAACATGGCCGACCTACCCTCACTGCTCGCCGCTCCCCGGCTTGGGGGGCGACAGTGTATCCAAACCGGACTCCGCCGGGGTGGCCGGGGCGCCCGGGTCGGTCGTGGCACCGACCACATGGAGCTTGCGCCCCTGGGCCGCGCTCAGGATGCCGCGCAGTATGTTGACCTCCACCCGGTCCAGGCGGGCCCGGTTGAACAGCCGGCGCAGGCGTTGCAGCAGGCGATGGGACTGGTTGGCGTGGCGGAAGCCCAGGTCGTTCAGGGCCTGGGCCAGGTGGCCGTGGAGACCCTCCAGCTCCTCTGCCGGGGCCAGGTCCTCGGTCGGGACCCCCGCCGGGGCGGCGGCGCCCAGGCGGTGGGCGGTGAAGACCTCGTAGGCAAAGACCTGGGCGGCGGCCCCCAGGTTGAGGGAACTGAACCCGGGGCTGGTGGGGATATGGGCCAGGTACTGGCAGCGGGCCAGCTCCTCGTTGGTCAGGCCCGACGACTCGCGACCCAGGATCAGGGCCACCTCCCCCAGGGCCGCCTCGGTGGCCAACTGCATCCCGCAGGCCCGCGGGTCGAGCTGGGGCCAGTCCACATGCCGCAGCCGGGCGCTGGTGGCGATCACCAGGCGGCAGCCGGCCAGGGCCTCCGGCAGGGTCGGGTGGATGGCCGCCTGGGCCAGCAGGTCGTCCGCCCCGCTGGCCCGGGCAATGGCCTCGGCGTCCAGGGCGCAGCGCGGGTTGACCAGGGCCAGGTGGGTCAGGCCCATGGTCTTCATGGCCCGGGCCACGGCCCCGATGTTGCCCGGGTGGGTGGGCTCCACCAGGACGAAGCGCACCCGGTCCAGGGGGCCACCTGGGCCCGGAAGGTCTGCCGATTCGGTCATCAAACAAGCCGCCGTTCTGTCAAGCTTTAATACATCAGGCCCTTGGAGTATCGTGCCGCGCCATGCATCCGACACTCAACATCGCCATCCGCGCCGCGCGTACCGCCGGCCG
Organism: Lamprocystis purpurea; assembly: GCA_020718945.1. GTDB lineage: Bacteria > Pseudomonadota > Gammaproteobacteria > Chromatiales > Chromatiaceae > DYRB01. The sequence continues at coordinate 5,422 of DYRB01000046.1, forward strand.
TATCCTGATGCGCTACTCCGAGCGCATCGACCAACTCACCATCGAAACCAAGAGCCGCAACGACTTCGTCAGCGAGGTCGACCGCGCCGCCGAGGCCGCCATAGTCCAGGAACTGCGCAGCAAGTTTCCCGACCATGCCATCCTCGGCGAGGAGGGCGGGCAGCAGGGGGGCCGCAGCACCGAGTTCGAGTGGATCATCGATCCGCTGGACGGCACCACCAACTACCTCCACGGCTTCCCCCAGTTCTCCATCTCCATCGCCATGAAGTACCGCGGCCAGTTGGAGCACGGCGTGGTCTACGACCCGCTGCGCGAGGAGCTGTTCACCGCCACCCGGGGCCGCGGGGCCCACCTCAACGACCGCCGCCTGCGGGTGACCAAGCGCCTGACCATGGAAGGGGCCCTGCTCGGCACCGGCATCCCCTACCGGGAACAGGGCCACATCGACGCCTACCTCGGTATGCTCAAGGCCATGCTGGTGGACAGCGCCGGGGTGCGCCGGCCGGGCTCCGCCGCCCTGGACTTCGCCTATGTCGCCGCCGGGCGCCTGGACGGCTTCTGGGAACTGGGGCTGGCCCCCTGGGACTTCGCCGCCGGGGCCCTGTTGGTCACCGAGGCCGGTGGGACCGTGACCGATCTGGCGGGCGGGGACAGGTTCATGGATACGGGCAATGTGGTGGCCGGTAACCTGAAGCTTCACGCCGTCATGCTGGAGCGGATCCGGCCCTTCCTGGGGCCGGCGCTGCGGTTCTGACGGTGTCTTCCTGACCCCGGGCGAGACGCCCGGGGACCCAGTGGCCGGCGAGACGCCGGCGCTCCCAATTGGCCGGCGAGACGCCGGCGGTCCCAATCGGCGGGCGAGACGCCCGCCGATCCCAGTGCCGGCCGGAGGCCGGCGCTCCTTTAGGGCAGCCCGTCCAGGGTCTCGCCCTCCTTCTTTACCGGCAGCATGTCCGCGCGGCTGATGCCGAGCATCAGGGCTGCGCTGCTGGCTACGTAGATGGATGAATAGGTTCCCACGCCTATACCCACCATCAGGGCCAGGGCGAAGCCGTTGATTACGGCCCCGCCGAACAGGAACAGGGCCACCACGGTGATGAAGGTGGTACCGCTGGTGATGATGGTGCGCGACATGGTCTCGTTCACCGACAGGTTGACGATGTCCTCGGCACTCCCCTTGCGCACTTTGCGGAAGTTCTCGCGGATGCGGTCGTAGATGACGATGGTGTCGTTCAGCGAATAGCCGATGACCGCCAGGACCGCGGCCAGTACGGTCAGGTCGAATTCGATCTGGAACAGGGAGAAGACCGCCAGGGTGACGATGACGTCATGAATGGTGGCAATGACCGCCCCCACGGCATAGCGGTACTCGAAGCGCAGGGCCACATAGATCAGGATGCCGATGAGGGAGTACAGGATGGCCAGCCCCGCCTGCTCGGTCAGGTCCTTGCCGACCTGGGGTCCGACGAATTCCACCCGGCGCAGATCCACCTGGCCCCCGGCGGCCTGGTTGAGGGTCTGGTAGACCTTGTCGCTGACCACAGCAGAGTCCGCCTCCCCCTTGGGCTGAAGGCGGATCAGCACATCCCGGGCGGAGCCGAAGTTCTGCACCGTGGCCCCGCCGAAGCCCGCCCCCTCCAGGGACCCGCGGATCTGGTTGAGGTCCGCCGGTTCCTTGTAGCCCAGCTCGATCAGGGTCCCGCCGGTGAAGTCCAGGCCGAAATTGAACCCCTGAAAGAGGAAGGACCCGATGCCGATCAGGTTGATGACCGTGGACAGGATGATCGCCTGCCACTTCCAGCGCATGAAATCGACGCTGGTCTTGGTGAAGAATTCCATGACGGCTGGCCCCTATATGGAGAGCTTGGTGATGCGTCTACCGCCGTAGACGAGATTGACCATGGCGCGGGTGATGAGGGTGGCAGTGAAGACCGAGGTCAGGATGCCGAAGGACAGGGTGATGGCAAACCCCTTCACCGGTCCGGTGCCGAAGCTGAACAGGACCACCCCGGCGATGAGGGTGGTGACATTGGCATCGATAATGGTGGACAGGGCCTTCTCGAAGCCGGCCTGAATACTCGCCTGGGGTGAACTGCCGTTGCGCAATTCCTCGCGGATACGCTCGTAGATCAGCACATTGGCGTCCACCGCCATGCCTACCGTGAGCAGTATGCCGGCGATGCCCGGCAGGGTCAGGGTCGCCTGGAGCAACCCGAGGATGGCCAGCAGCAGCAGGATATTGACCATCAGGGCGGCGTTGGCGATGAGCCCGAAGAGCCGGTAGTAGAAGACCATGAACACCGCCACGGCGGCGAAGCCGATGAGCACGGCGCGGAACCCCTGATCGATGTTGTCCTGCCCCAGGGACGGGCCTATGGTGCGTTCCTCGATGATCTGGATGGGGGCCGCCAGGGCCCCGGCGCGCAGCAGCAGGGCCAGGTTGTGGGCCTCCTCCGGGCTGTCCAGGCCCGTGGTCTGGAAGCGCCGCCCGAAGGGCTCCAAGATATTGGCGATGCTGATGACCTCTTCGCTCAGAGACTGACGCTTGATCAGTTCGCCATCGGGCCCGCGGCTGGTCAGGGTGCGGTTCTCGATGAACACCACCGCCATGGGCTTGCTGACGTTCTCGGTGGTCACCTCGCGCATGCGACGGCCGCCCTGCTCGTCCAGGGACACGGTCACCATGGGCTGGCCGGAGCGGGAATCGAAGCCCGCGGCGGCGTCGGTGATCTGGTTGCCGGTGACGATCACCCGGCGGTTGAGCAGCACGGGCCGGCCGTCGCGCTCCTTGTAGAGCTTGCTGCCCGGCGGGACCTTGCCCTCCACCGCGTCCTGGACGCTGTGCTCGGTGTCCACCAGCCGGTACTCCAGGGTCGCGGTGGCGCCGAGGATCTCCTTGATCCGCGCCGGGTCCTGGGCCCCGGGGAGCTGTACCACGATGCGCCGGTCACCCTGGCGCTGGATGATGGGCTCCGCCACCCCCAGGGCATTGACCCGATTGCGGAGCGTGGTGATGTTCTGCTCCAGGGCGAAGGTCTTGGTCTGCTGGACCTCCGCCGGGGCCATGGAGGCGAACAGGACTGCCCCCTCGCCGTCCCCTTCCGACTCCAGGATCAGGGAGCGGAACTCCTCGCCGATCAGCCCCCTGGCCTTGTCACGAGCGGCGGCGTCGGGGAACTTGACCAGGATTCGTCCGGCGTCGGCCCCAACGGTCAGGTAGCGTACCTTCTCCTTGCGCAGCAGGGTGCGGATGTCGTTGGTGTAACGCTCCCGGGTCTGACCGACCGCGGCGTCCATGTCCACGTCGATCAGGACATGGATGCCCCCGCGCAGGTCCAGGCCGAGGAACATGGGCCGCACACCCAGGGCCCTCAGCCAGCCGGGCAGGTCCGGGGACAGGGTCATGGCGCCGTTGTAGCGCTCCGACAGGGACCCCTCGATGGCCTCCTGGCCCTGAAGCTGATCGCCGCTTGCCTTGAAGCGGACCAGGAGCTTGCCCGCGTGGGCCGGCTCTATCTCCTTGAACGGGACCTTGGCGTTGTCGAGCGCGACCCGGATGTCATCGGCGCTGGCCGCGGTCACCGCGCCGCCGCGGGCGGCGGTCACCTCGATGGAGGGGTCCTGGGAGAAGATATTGGGCAAGGCCAGCAGCAGCCCGGCCAGGACCACGGCCAGGAGCATCAGGTTCTTCCACAAGGGGTATCGGTTCATGGGGCTTCCATTGGGGCTAAGGGTCGCGCGGGGCCGGACCGGGCGCCCGGCCAGGGTGCTGCCTTGGGGGGCCGGCTTTGGGGGACCGGGCGCAGAAGACGGGGCCGCCCGGCACCGGGGTGGGCGCCGGGTCGGTGGCCGTCCTCACAGCTCCTTGATGGAGCCCTTGGGCAGCACGGCCTCCACGGCCTGGCGGCGGAGTTTCACATTCACGCCGTCGGCCACTTCCACCTGGACGAAGTTCTCACCCAGATCGGTGACCCGCCCGACGATACCGCCGACGGTTGCCACCTCGTCGCCTTTGGCCAGGCCTGCCACCAGCTTGGCGTGTTCCTTCTGGCGCTTGAGCTGCGGACGGATCATCAGGAAATACAGCAGTACCACCAGGCCGATGGGGAACAGCAATTGCATCAGCATATCGCCCTGGGGCGGGGCGCCAGCGGCCTGGGCCAGGGCGTCGGAGATGAAGAAACTCATGGATCGGTCCTCGGATCGCTAAGGGCCGCGGGGCGATGGTTGCGGACGCAACCCCCGGCCGGGGCGGGTAAAACGAGCCGCGCATTATGTCACAGGGATGTGAAAGTTACAGTGCAGGGCTGGCACGTCAGCAATTCCAAATTTGAGACCAACACCTGGCGCAGCGGCCGGAAACACCGTGGGAGCGCCGCCTCGGCGCGACCGGGCGAAGCGCAGCGAGCCCGCTGGCCACCACGCGAGTCCGTCGCGGCGAGGCGCCGCTCCCACGGGCACCGATCTGGCCCCGAAATTTGGAACTGCTGCCAGCGCGTCAGCCATTCCGAATTTGGGACCACCGTTTAACGCCAAGGCTGGAAGCACCGTGGGAGCGCCGCCTCGGCGCGAACCTTGCGCCGCCAGCGCTCGGGTGACCTACCGCGCTGCCGCGAGACCCACAACGGCGGGGACGGGGTAAGGACCAGGTCCCGCTCAGGACCTCCGGAACCCAGCGGCGTGCCGATCCCTAGGGGACCGCTCAGGCGTCGAATAGCCCGGCCGGTGTATCGGCCTGGGCCGCGGCGACCAGCCAGGCGCGCAGGCGCTCGGGGTCGCGGGTGCTGCGCAGGCGCGCCCGGGTGGCATCGTCGACCGTCAGGCCGCGGGCGCTGAGCAGGGTCAGGATCGCGTCGGCCAGGCCTTCCTCCCGTCCTTCCTCCCGTCCTTCTTCCCGTCCTTCTTCCCGTCCTTCTTCCCGCCCTTCTTCCCGCCCGGCCTCATGGACGGCATCCAGGTCCGCATAGCCGCGGCGTTGCAAGAGGTTGCGCAGGATCATGTCCTGGGCGGCGGCGCGGTCGAACAGGGCGGTCACCGGGACCGGATTGCGCAGGATGCCCGGGGCCAGGAGCTGCTCGCCGATCCCGAGGGTCTGCATCGGCTCCCCCGGGGCATGGACCTCGACCCGGCGCGGGCCGATCAACCGCACCACCCACACCAGGCGGGTGCCGTGGGCGAGCAGGTCGGCGATCTTGGTCCGCAGGTCCGCCTCATTCTGTCCGCGGGCTGCGTATTCCAGGGCCAGCGGCGGGGCCTCGGGGATCCAGCCGCCGTCCCCGCCCGGTGCTCCGCTGAGGCCGGCCACCGAGACATCGGGTGCGCGCAGGGTCCCGGGGTCCGGGGAATAGCCGGCATCGACCCCGGTCCACTCTACGTCCGGGTCGCTGTCGAGCAGGGCGGCACCGGTCGCGTTCGGGCCCGCGTGGTCGCGCCCGGACGGGGCGCAGTAGACGGGGTGGCCGTTGCTGAGTTCGTAACGGTCGCCGTCGCGCAGTTGATCGGCGCGGAAGGGGCCATGTTCAGGGATCGTTTGTCGATTGCTCATCCGCGGTCGCTCCGGCTGGGGTTTCGTCCTCGATAGCACTGGGGGGGGCGGCAGTCAACCCCTGGGCGGGGCGGAGAGGCCCGTGACATCCCTGACATCGTGACCTCGCCGTGCGGTGTCAGGTTTCGGGTGGGCTTGGCGCGGACTCCCCGCCTGCCTCGCCCAGGGCGCGGAGCGCCGGGATCTGCGTAACACCGCGGACCTGTGTTACGAGGGCTATGGGGGCGAACTCGCTCGGTCTTCACCTGGGCTGGACGTGCGGCGCACCGCGCGGCATTCTCTCGGAACGACCCGGACCCGCGCAAACCCCGCCCGGCACCAACACCAAGGGCTCCCCATGCTCGATTTGACGCCGCTTACCCATGCACTCGCCGCCCTCGACCGCGGCCTGGTGCGCTGGTTGGCCTCACCCGCCGACGAGGAGTTGCGGGACGCCTGTATCCAGCGCTTCGAATTCACCTTCGAACTGTCTTGGAAGATGCTCAAGCGTCGGCTCCAGATGGACTTGCCCAATGCCCAGGAGCTGGATGCCATGACCTGGCGCACGCTGATCCGCGTCGGCGCAGAGCAGGGCCTGGTCGGCGAGGTGGATGCCTGGCTGGTCTACCGGGACAAGCGCAACCTCACCTCTCACACCTACGACGCCGCCAAGGCGGCGGAGGTGGCGGCGGTCCTGCCCCAATTCGCCCGGGACGCCCGGTCCCTGCTGCTGCGGCTCCAAGAGCGCGGGGCCCAGGATGCTTGATCTAACCCCGGCGCAATTGGACCTGCTGCGCGGGCTGCTGGCCCACCGCGTCCCGGGTCGGGAGGTGCGCGCCTTCGGGTCGCGCGTGGCGGGGACGGCCCGGCCCTGGTCTGACCTGGACCTGGTCGTGATGGGCGCCGAGCCCCTTCCCGATCAGGTCCTGGCGCATCTGCGCGCCGACCTGGAGGACAGCGATCTGCCCTTCCGGGTGGACCTGCTGGAGGCGCGGGACCTGCCCGAGGCTTGGCTCCCGGGGCTCTGGGAGCGGGCGGTGCCGGTCTTTCCACCGGGCAGGGCGGGGGGCGTCTGAGGTAACCTGGGTCGGGCTTGCGCACCGGATGGGTGGTCTGGGGTTGGTCTTGTGAACCGGGAGGTCAGCCAATTCGTCGCCGCCGGGGGTGTTCGCTGGCATGTGCAGTGCATGGGCAGCGGTCCCACCCTGGTCCACGGCACCGGGGCCGCTACCCACTCCTGGCGCGATCTGGCCCCCTTGCTCGCCACCCCGTTCATCCTGGTCCTGCCGGACCTGCCCGGTCACGGCTTCAGCCAGGGGCTAGGTGGCCGGGCCCTGTCCCTGCCGGGCATGGCCGCTGCCCTGGCTGCCCTGCTGGAGCGGCTGCACACGGCCCCGGACCTGGTGCTGGGACACTCGGCGGGGGCCGCCATCCTGGCTCGAATGTGTCTGGATCGG
>DYRB01000047.1 GCA_020718945.1 Lamprocystis purpurea
GTCCTGATCTCAGGCGAGGGCGGCACAGGCCGCCAGACCCTGGCCCGGGAGATTCACCGCCTCGGGCCCAGGTCCAACGGGCCCTGCCAGGCCCTGGCCTGCGCCGGCCTGGCCGAGGAGACCCTGCGCCACCTGATCGAGGCCCCGGCGGCCGTCCCCGGGACCCTGGTCCTCACCGAGGTCGCGGACCTGGCGCCCGAGGCCCAGGCCCTGCTGCTGCGTTTTCTTACCGCCTGGGAGGCGGCCCGGGGCCAGTCCCGCCCGGGACCGAGGGTCATCGCCACCACCAGCCGCGACCTGGCCGCCGAGGTCGGGCTCGGGGCCTTCCGCCGCGATCTCTATTACCGCCTCTGCGTGGTCCCCCTGGAACTGCCGCCGCTGCGCGAGCGCTCTGGTGACATTCAGGCCCTGCTCGATGACCTGGGGACCCAGGCTGCCGCCGCCCACGGCCAGCGCCCGCCACGCTACACCGCCATGGCCCTGCGCCTGCTGCGCCGGTACACCTGGCCGGGCAACCTGCGGGAACTGCGCAATCTGTGCGAGCGCATGGCCATCCTGTTCCCCGGCCGGGAGGTGACCCCCGAGGACCTGCCCCTGGAGATCCGCCGGGGCGATGCCCCCCAGGTCACCGAGGCCCCCTTCCAACTCCCGGCCAGTGGTATCGACCTCAACACCTTGGAGGCCGAGCTGATCCGCCAGGCCCTGGCCCTGGCCGCCGGCAACAAGTCCCGTGCCGCCCGCCTGCTCGGGCTCACCCGCGACACCCTGCTCTATCGCATGGAGAAGCACCTGATCCGCGCCTAAGCCTGAATCAGGCGGCCGGTTCCCCCGCCAAGGCTGGCAGTTCGCGGTCCAACGGGGCTGCCCGAGTCCACCCTTAGCCCTCGGAATCCTCCGGCGCCCAGGCAAGGATGAGCAACTGCCCCTTTCCGCGCCTGGACCCGTGGGAGCGGCGCCCCCGCCGCGAGGGGCCGGGCGGCTGGCTCGGGGGCCGCGGAAGTCGCGCCGAGGGCGGCGCTCCCACAAGCCAGCCTTGCTCCGATAGAAAGCCCGGAGGTTTCGGTGGGAGCGGCTTCAGCCGCAACACCGGGGGCATCCCCTGGCGAGCCCCGCCCAGGCGAGCGGCCCTCGGCGGGCCTTGGCGCCTGGCCGGTGCCGGCTCTGGAAGTCATCCCGTCGCGGCTGAAGCCACTCCCCCGGGGTCTTCCTGGTAACAGGCCCCAGCTTCGTCACCCCGGTCTTGGAAGCTCCGCTTCCCGAGACCCGCGATGACACCGCAGGCACCAGCGACAGGCGCCGGACGCGCAGCCGGCGAACTGAGGGGCATCGAACGAGCAATCGGGCGCGGCGGACTCCATCGCGGGTCTCGCGAAGCAGAGCTTCCGTGTCCCTCCGGCAAGGCTGCGTGAACTCCGAGCAACCGTCCGGTAACCTGGGAGCCCCGCGTACTCGGCGAGCGAGGTGCGGCCCAGGTAGTCGAACGGCTCCACGTGGTGGAGCTAGGCGGTGTGGATCAGGGTCATGAAAAGGTCCCCGACCTTGCAACCTGGCCCCGGCATGGCTGGACCGGGGTACCATGGGAGGCCAAACTACCCGCCGGAGGCGACCGACCACCACACCCGGAGCACCCATGGCAGCCTGGCATTCACTGGACTCGGCCGACACCTATGCGGCCCTGACGAGCGGCCCCGAGGGCCTGAGCTCGGAACAGGCCCGACAACGGCTGGCCGAACATGGCCCCAACGTCATACAGCGGGTCCGCGGCGACAGCCCCCTGACCATCCTCTGGCGCCAGATCGACAACCCCCTGATCTGGGTCCTGCTGGGCTCCGCCGTGGTTGCGGTGGGCCTGGGCAAGGTGACCGACGGCCTGGTGGTCCTGGCCGTGGTGGTGCTCAACAGCCTCATCGGCTTCATCCAGGAGCATCGTGCCAGCCGGGCCATCGAGGCCCTGCGCGACATGGTCCCGGAGTACGCCACCGCCCTGCGCGATGGGGCACGGCACCGGGTCCCGGTGGCCGAACTGGTCCCCGGCGACAGCGTGCTCCTGGCCTCAGGCGACAAGGTCCCGGCGGACCTGCGCCTGACGGCGGTGAAGAACCTGCGCTGCGAGGAGGCGGCCCTGACCGGGGAGTCGGTCTCCAGCGAAAAGGCCGTCGCCCCGGTGGCCCCGGACGCCCCCATCGGCGACCGTTCGTCCATGGCCTTCGGCGGGACCCTGGTGAGCTATGGCACCGCCACCGGCCTGGTGGTCGCCACCGGTGCCAAGACGGAACTCGGGCGCATCGCCACCCTGATCGAAGGGGCCACGGACCTGGAGACCCCCCTGACCCGCGCCCTGGGGACCATCGGCAAGTACATAGCCGTGGCCATAGTCGTCATCTCCGCCGTCATCCTGACCATCGGTGTCCTGCGCACCACCGGGGCCGGACTGCCCCTGGGTGAGGCCCTGCGCGAGACCCTGATCTTCGCCATTGCCCTGGCGGTGGGGGCCATCCCCGAGGGGCTGCCGGCCATCGTCACCATCTCGCTGGCCATCGGGGTGCAACGCATGGCCAAGCGCCGCGCCATCATTCGCAAGCTGCCCGCGGTGGAGACTTTGGGCTCGACCACGGTCATCTGCTCGGACAAGACCGGCACCCTGACCCGCAACGAAATGACCGTGGTGGAGGTATGGACGGCCGAGGACGGGCCCTGGCAGATCGATGGGGTTGGTTATGCCCCGGTCGGGGGGTTCCGCCGCGGGGAGGCCCAGGGCGGGGCAGGGGGCGGGGCCGAGCCCGAGCCCTCGCCCGAGCGCATGCGGCGGCTGTTGCTCGATGCCGCCCTGTGCAGCGACGCCTCATTGCACCAGGCCGACGGGCACTGGGCCATCACCGGCGACCCCACCGAGGGGGCCCTGGTGGTGGCGGCGGAGAAGGCCGGGGTCGCGGTGGACGAGGCCCGCCGCCAGCATGGGCGCCAGGACGCCATCCCCTTCGAGTCCGAGCACCAGCTCATGGCGACCCTCCACGCCACCCCAGACGGGGGCCGCCGCGTCATCGTCAAGGGGGCCCCTGAGGCGGTGCTGGCCCGCTGCGGGGACCTGCCCGAGGCGACCGACCTCGAGGCCCTGCACGCTGAGGTCCACCGCATGGCCTCCGGCGGGATGCGGGTGCTGGCCCTGGCGGAGAAACCCTGGCACCAGGGGTTCGAGCCACTACACCTGGATCACCTGGCCGGCGGGCTGCGCTTCCTGGGGCTGGTGGGGATGATCGACCCTCCGCGCCCAGAGGCCATAGCCGCCATCAGGGCCTGCCAGGGTGCCGGCATCACCGTGAAGATGATTACCGGCGACCACAGGGCCACGGCCCAGGCCATAGGCCGGCAGCTCGGACTGGCCAATGCCGAGGCGGCCGTCGCCGGGGCGGCCCTGGAGGACCTGTCGCCGGGGCGCCTGGCGCAGGTCGCCACGGATACATCCGTGTTCGCCCGGGTGGCCCCGGAGCACAAGCTGCGCCTGGTCAGGGCCCTGCAGGCCCGCGGCCAGGTGGTGGCCATGACCGGCGATGGGGTCAACGATGCCCCGGCCCTCAAGCAATCCAACATCGGCGTGGCCATGGGCATCACCGGAAGTTCGGTGTCCAAGGAGGCCGCCGATGTGGTCCTCACCGACGACAACTTCGCCAGCATCGTGGCCGCCGTGGAGGAGGGTCGGCGGGTCTACGACAACCTGATCAAGAGCCTGGCCTTCGTCCTACCGACCAACCTGGGTCTGGCCCTGATCCTGATCTACGCGGTGCTGTTCTTCCCCTTCGACCCGCACAGCCGCCTGCTCCTGCTGCCCATAGAGCCGGTGCAGATCCTCTGGATCAACCTGGTGGCCGCCGTCGCCCTGGCCCTGCCGCTCGCCTTCGAGGCCCAGGAGTCGGACATCATGCACCGCCCGCCGCGTGACCCCGAGGCCCCGGTGCTCTCCCGCTTCGTGATCTGGCGCACCGCCCTGGCCGCGGTGCTGATGACCGCCGGGGCCATCGGGGTCTTCCAGTGGTACTTCGACCCCTTCCTGGACCCGGCCAAGGCCGCCGCGCCCGATGCCGCCCTGGCCCAGGCCCAGACCATGGCCGTGACCACGGTGATCATGTTCCAGGTCTTCTACCTCCAGACCAGCCGCTCTCTGCGCCACTCCCTGTGGCACATAGGCCTGACCAGCAACCCGGCGATCTACCTCGGGGTGGGGACCCTGCTCCTGGTGCAGGCCGCCTACATATACCTGCCCCCGCTCCAGGCGGTGTTCGGCAGCGCCCCCCTGGGGTGGACCGATCTGCTCATCGCGACCCTGGTCGGATTCCTCATAGCCCCGGTGGTGGCCGCCGAGAAGTGGTTGGTGCGGCGCATGGCCGCTTCCCGGGGAAGGGGCGACTAGCCCAGGGCCCGCGTTTGCGGAGCGCCCGCAGGGGCAGTGGACGAGCCCCCCATGTCTCCCGGACCCCCGCTTCTGCTGCGTCCGGAACTCTTGGGGCCGTGCAGGAGACGCGAGGAGGCGGGATGCAAACTGGGGGCATTGATTGCGGCGGGGGACGGCCAGGGGAGGCACGGCCCTATCCTCGGAACCCTAGCGGCGCCGTGACCTCCCCGGTCTGGGCAGACTCTCGACTGCCGCTTGCAGAATGCTGAGGAAGCGTCCGCCCGCGCTGACCCGGGCGACCTTGGCCTTGGCGCTGGCCAGCAGAAGCGCCTCGCCCTCGTTCTCCACCATCCCCTCCAGTTGGGCGATCAGGTTATTGGCGGCGTCCTTGTCGCCCTGGGCCTGGTAGAGCATGGCCGTCGTGCCGTAGAGGACAAAGACCTCGCTGATGTGCAGCCGCGGCCGCTCCATGAGGCCGGCGAGCTGGTCCTTCGCCTCGTCCAGGGCTCGGTCCCGGACCAGGATACTGGCCAGGTTGCAGCGGGCGAAGAGGTAGTCGGGGTGCAGGGCAACCAGCCGCAGCAGCATGTCTTTGGCCTCCCCCATCCGGCCCTGGGCGGCGCGGATGCCGGCCAGGTTCCCCAGGGCGATGCGCTGGCCCGGGATGCGCACCAGGATGGAGGCGAGGGCCGCCTCGGCCTCCGCCAGGTTGCCTTGGCGCTGCTGTTCGATGGACTCGCTGAGCAGGGCATGGAGGTCCGCCGGCAGGTCGCTGGGCTCTGGCCCCCGATAGATCTCGGTGTTGACCACGACGACCTGGTCCAACCCATCCCGACCCCAGAAGTCGGCCGCCTCGCCGGGCGCAATCAGTCCCTGCTCGCGCAGGGCCTTGAGGAACCCGAGGCGGTCGTTCGGGGAACCTAGGGGCAGGCAGGCCAAGTGGCGCAGTATGGCCGCCGGGTCCCTGGGCCCCACAACGCCAGCCGCCGCGGGCCTGTGCACCAGGCGGCGCTTGAGCACAAACCCAGCGAACTCGCGCACCGCTGCGTCGCCCCCCAAATAGATCAGCTCCAGATAGGCGTCCGAGGCGGTCAGCTCGTCGAACCGCTCGTCCACTCCGGCGTAACCGCCCTCCCGCAGGGCCCGAATCCACCCGACGGGCAGCACCTGCCCCAGGTCGAACATCTCCGGCCAGACGGGCGGTGCCCCGCCCGCTTTCAGCCTGGCGAGGTTGGCAGCGGCGGCCCCAAGTCCGGCATGCTGGGCCAGGGCCTTGCGCCACAGGGGACCGGCCTCGCCACCGAGCCCAAGGCGGCTGGCGGCGCAGGCGCCGAGATGGAGCCAGAGGGCCTTGATGTGCCCAGTCGCCTGGCCGGCCCAATCGGCCCCTCGGGATTGCTCGAAGGCATCCCAGGCGGCCTGATCTTCCCGCAGCAGGAGCAGGCCCAGAATCTGGGCCTGGGCATCCTCCAGGCGCCGCGCCGGGGTCTGCGCCAGGGGGATTGCGAGCCCCTGGGCGCCGTCGTGATCACCCCGCCACAGGCGTAACTGCAGGGCCCAACTGAGGCCGAACAGGTTGCCGGGGTCCGCCTGCCAGGCATCCAGAAAGGCGTCCAGGGCTGCCTCCGCACGGCCTAGGTGGAACAGGCCCAACCCCCTGTTGTTGCGGGCCGGTGTTATGGGGACACCCTCCAGGGCACGGACGGCCCCGCTGAAATCGCCGGCATCCAGGTGCAACTTGCCGATGTCGAAGCGCGCCTGGTCCTGGGCCGTCCCCAGGGAGCCATCCGGCTGGAGCAGCAGATCGGCCGGTGCCCGGTCATCCAGGGGGAATCCGGGCGTCAGGCCGCCGAGGTCCCGGACCCGGGCCGCGACCTGGTCTGCCAGGAAGAAGTACCCGCCCTGGATGGCGAGACGTAACAGGGTCTCCTGGGCCGGCAGGCTGTTGGGCCGACGCTGGGCCCACTGATAGGCGGCCAGGGCCGCCGGCCCCTGGCCCTGGCCCAAGGCCAGGGCATCGACCAGGAGCCGTGCGGCCCCGCCGTGACCCGGGAAGCGCTCCACCAGGGCCCGAGCCCTTTCGATAGCCTTGGGATAGTCGCGGGTATCCAGCAACCGCTCCAGGGCCCTGATCTGCGCCGGGTCTGGCTGTGGACCCTGGGTCGGCTTCCGTTTGGCTGGGGTCTTGGCCATGGCTGGGGTCTCCGGTGACTGGAAGAACCCGGTAGTCTACCCGGGGCATCGGCATTGGCAAGGACCCCGTGCGTGGCATCCCGGTCTGGGGCCCGGGGGCTCTGGGCAGGCCCCTCGGGTATACTTGCGCCCTTTCCCCGCCCCCCGCCGGACCCGAAGAGCCATGCTGGACAAGAACTACGACCCCCAGACCCTGGAACAGACCTGGTACGAGACCTGGGAGTCGCGGGGCTGGTTCGCCCCGGCCGCCGACCAGCCGGAGGGCGCCGGGGCCTACTGCATCATGATCCCGCCGCCCAATGTCACCGGCAGCCTGCACATGGGCCACGGGTTCAACAACACGGTGATGGACACCCTGATCCGCTACCGGCGCATGAAGGGCGACAACACCCTCTGGCAGCCGGGGACGGACCACGCCGGCATCGCCACCCAGATGGTGGTGGAGCGCCAGTTGGCCGCCCAGGGCCAGACCCGGCATGACCTGGGCCGCGACGGCTTCATCGAAAGGGTCTGGGACTGGAAGGCCGAGTCCGGCGGGACCATCACCCGCCAGTTGCGCCGCCTGGGCTCGTCGCTCGACTGGCAGCACGAGCGCTTCACCATGGACGAGGGGCTGTCGGCGGCGGTGCGGGAGGTCTTCGTGCGCCTGCACGAGGAGGGTCTGATCTACCGCGGCAAGCGCCTGGTCAACTGGGACCCGGTGCTGCACACGGCGGTCTCGGACCTGGAGGTGCTGTCCGAGGAAGAGTCCGGCTTCATGTGGGAGATGCGTTATCCGCTGACCAATGGGACCGGACACATGGTGGTGGCCACCACCAGACCCGAGACCCTGCTCGGCGACTGCGCCGTGGCGGTGAACCCGGAGGACCCGCGCTACCGCCACCTGATCGGCGAGTTCGTCGAGTTGCCGCTCACCGGCCGGCACATCCCCATCATCGCCGACGAGCACGCCGACCCGGAGTTCGGCACCGGCTGCGTCAAGATCACCCCCGCCCACGACTTCAACGACCACGAGGTCTGGCTGCGCCATCGCGACGAGACCCCCATCGCCGACCAGATGCACGGCGGCCTGATCAACATCTTCACCCTGGACGCGGCCATCCGCGCCAACCTCCCGGAGGAAGGGCAACTGATCCCCGCCGCCTACGTGGGTCTCGACCGCTTCGAGGCCCGCAAGCGCATCGTCGCCGACCTCGACGCCCTGGGGCTGCTCGCCTCGGTCAAGGACCACCGGCTCCAGCAACCCAGGGGCGACCGCTCCGGGGCCCTGATCGAGCCCTACCTGACGGATCAATGGTATGTGCGCATAGCCCCCCTTGCAGAGCCGGCCATCGCCGCGGTGGAAGAGGGCCGCATCCGCTTCATCCCGGACAACTGGAAGAACACCTATTACGACTGGATGCGCAACATCCAGGACTGGTGCATCTCCCGCCAGATCTGGTGGGGCCACCGCATCCCCGCCTGGTACGACCCCCAGGGCAACGTCTATGTGGGCCGCTCCGAGGCGCAAGTCCGCGCCAAGCACGGTCTGGCGGCGGACTACCCCTTGGAGCAGGACCCCGACGTGCTCGACACCTGGTTCAGCTCCGCACTCTGGCCCTTCAGCACATTGGGCTGGCCCGAGGACACCCGGCGCCTGCGCGACTTCTATCCGACCGCGGTCCTGGTCACCGGCTTCGACATCATCTTCTTCTGGGTCGCCCGGATGATCATGATGGGGCTGAAGTTCATGGACGAGGTGCCGTTCCGCGACGTCTACATCCACGG
The DNA here is from genome assembly GCA_020718945.1 of Lamprocystis purpurea. Classification (GTDB taxonomy): domain Bacteria; phylum Pseudomonadota; class Gammaproteobacteria; order Chromatiales; family Chromatiaceae; genus DYRB01. The sequence goes on from DYRB01000047.1 coordinate 8,348, forward strand.
CCTGGTGCGCGATGCCAGCGGGGACAAGATGTCCAAGTCCAAGGGCAACGTGCTTGACCCCATCGATCTCATCGACGGCATCGAGTTGGACGCCCTGGTGGCCAAGCGCACCAGCGGCATGATGCAGCCCCACCTGGCCGAGAAGATCGCCAAGCAGACCCGCAAGGACTTCCCCGACGGCATCCCCGCCTTCGGCACCGATGCCCTGCGCTTCACCTTCGCGGCGCTCGCCACCACAGGCCGGGACGTGAAGTTCGACCTGGGGCGCATCGAGGGCTACCGCAACTTCTGTAACAAGCTGTGGAACGCCTCGCGCTATGTGCTGATGAACACGCAAGGGCAGGACTGCGGCCAGGGGACTTGTGGGAGCGCCGCCCTCGGCGCGACGGGGCAAGACGCGGGGCCCAGTCGCGGCGAGGAAGGGTCGCGGACGAGCGACCGTTTGCGATTGGACGCCGCTCCCAGGGTCCGGTTGTCGGCCGCCGACCGCTGGGTCCGTTCCCGCCTCAACGCCACCGTCGCCACGGTGACCGAGGCCCTGGACGGCTACCGCTTCGACCATGCCGCCCAGGCCATCTACGGCTTCGTGTGGAACGACTTCTGCGACTGGTACCTGGAACTGTGCAAGCCGGTCCTGACCGGGGCCACCGCCAGCGAGGCGGACAAGCGCGGCACCCGCCGCACCCTGGTCCAGACCCTGGAGACCCTGCTGCGCCTGGCCCACCCCATCATGCCCTTCATCACCGAGGAGATCTGGCAGAAGGTCAAGGACCTGGCCGGCGCCGAGGGCGAGACCGTGATGCTGGCCCCCTATCCCGCTGCCGACGCGGCCCTGGACGACCCGGGCGCGGTGGCCGAGATGGAATGGGTCATGGCCTTCATCCTCGGGGTGCGGCGGATCAAGGGGGAGATGAACATAGCCCCCGGCAAGCCCCTGCCGGTCCTGCTGGCCAATGCCAACGACCAGGATCGGGCCTGGCTGGCCGCCAGCCGGCCCTATCTGGACTTCCTCGCCCGCACCGAGTCGGTGACCATCTTAGAGCCCGGCCAGGAACCGCCGGAGTCCGCCATGGCCCTGGTGGGCGACATGCAGGTGCTGATCCCCATGGCGGGGCTGATCGACAAGGACGCCGAGATCAAGCGCCTGGACAAGGAGATCGCCCGCCTGGAGGGGGACGTGACCCGCACCCAGGCCAAGCTGGCCAACCCGAGCTTCGTGGACAAAGCCCCGGCCGCGGTGGTGGACAAGGAGCGCGCCCGCATGGCGGAGAGCCAGACAGCCATCGATCAGCTCAGGGGGCAGAGGGAAAAGATTCAGGCGTTGTGACCTGGGCCACCCGAGGGCCCGGCCCCGCCGGGGCGCGCAACTGGGGGGACGGGCGTCTATCCGGCTCCGCGAACCGGTAGCGGGTGCATGCCATGGGGATAGCCCTCGCGTTGGGGGTACCCGAGGAGCCCCCCTCGGCCCCCTCCGAGATGGCCGAGATGGCTACCTCACCCCCGTCCCTCCCCGTCGGCTCCCTCGCGGGGGCCTCGTGGGGCTTGCCACGCCCCTCCCGGCGAGGCTACGTTAACCCCGCTTCAGCCGCCCGTGCGGTTGAACTTCCTATCCCTCCCGCTTCAGCCGCCCGTGCGGTTGAACTTCCTATCCGTCCGCGCTGATCGACTGCCTCCAGCCCGACCGTCGCGTCGAGGTGACTGTCGAGGGAATAACCGAGAAGAAGTAATCTTCTTCCAATGCCCGGCGGGACGCCGGGCAAAGCGTCTCATCGAGAGAGACGAGGAGGATCTGGGGTGCCGCGGTCGCCTGTCTGGGACCGCGGCCTGATTGGCACCGCTTCCGCTATGCCCTGCGCGGTATTATGCGCACCAGGGCGAGACGGTTGCCTGCCGGCGACGTCTGGTCGCGCCGCTCGCCCCCACTTCCGGAGGTCCCCCCATGTCCGCCTGTTCGCGACCCACTGTTCTCGCAACCTTGATCCTCGGCCTGGCCTTGCTAGGGCCGGTGGTCGGCACGGCCGCCCCGTCCCTGATCGAGGTCCCCATCGAACTGGACCTGCGCCCACTGTTTCACGCCGCCGACCAGCACCTGCCGCGCGAGGCCGGGCACTGGAAGGGCTGGCGCGACTGGCACGGCATCCAGACCCGCTACCGCGCCTGGCGCGGTCCCCTGAGCCTCAGCCTTAACGGCGACACGCTCCAGGCCCAGGCGCATGTCCGCTACTGGGCCAGGGCCCGCAAGCACGTCATCGGCGGCCTGGACATCGATGCCGGCTGCGGGGTCGATGAGCCGCCGCGGCAGGCCCTCATCGGGCTGGTGGCGCGCCTGGGGTTTGCGCCGGACTGGACCCTGCGCCCGAGCTTCCGCGTCCTACCGCCGCGCTTCCTGGACGGCTGCGAGGTCACGGTTCTTGGGATCGACGTCTCGCCCATCCTGGGCGAGGTCTTCGAGGACCAACTGGAAGCGGCCCTGCGCCGGTCGATGGACGGGCTGCGCCCGCGCCTGGCGGAGGTGCAAGGGCAGGCGGTGCGGCTCTGGAATGCCCTCCAGGACCCCATGGAGATCGCCCACGGACTCTGGCTGACTGCCTCGCCCCTGGGGGTGGCCCTGGCCCCGCCCATGGGACGCGGCGACCGGTTGCATACTGCCCTCGGGCTGGCCCTTGAGCTTCGGCTGGACGCAGGGCAACCGAAGGCCGTGGCCAAGCGGCCGCTGCCGCCGTTACAGCCCTTCCTGCCCAGGGGTGAGGGTGTGCGCTTCGACCTTACCCTTGCCCTGGACTATGCCGCCCTGGGTGATGCCCTTGGGCGCCAGGTAGCTGACCGGGTCATAGAAGTGGAGGGGCAGCAGGTTCGGGTCCAGGGGATCGAGGTCGGCGCTAAGGGCGGCGACCTGGTGATCAAGGCCCAACTGGCCGGCGGCGCCCCCGGGCGCCTGACCATTATGGCGAGGCCAGCCTGGGACGGGGTGACCGGGGGGCTCCGGCTGACCGATCTGGGGTTCGTCTTCGATGCCGAGCACCCGGACCAGGGGCTGGCCGCAGACCTCTTCTACGAGCGCATCCGCTCGGCCCTGGACCAGGCGGCAAACGACCTGTTGCAGGCCCGCACCGGCCAGATCCGCGACGGGCTCCAGGCGGCCCTGGCGCGCACCCTTGGGCCGGCGCTGCCGGCAGGGGCTGGAATCGATCTATCTGGGGTGAAGCTCCGCGACCTGGCCATCGGGGTTGGGGATGCCCGGCTGCGCCTCACAGGCTCGGCCGGGGGGAATCTCAAGGTCTCGCTGGGGGCAACGCCAGGGGGCTAGCAGCCACAGGGCCTCAGCGGTCCTCGAACCCCGCCAGACGATACCACTTCCTGGCCTCTTCCAGATCCTGGGGCACGCCCCGGCCCTCCTCGTATAGCGTGGCGAGGGTGGTCTGGGAACCTGCCAGGCCCTGTTCCGCGGCCTGGCGGAACCTGTGCGCCGCCTGCCCCGGGTCTTTCGCGGTGCATTCCCCCTCCATGTACATGAAGCCCAGCCCATGCTGCGCCAGCCCGATCCCGGCCTCGGCGGCAGCCTTCATGTAGCGGAAGGCCAGTTCAGGGTTCTCGGTCATGCCCAGGCCGTTCTGGGCCATGATGGCCATGCGGTACTGCGCTTCCGGATCGCCGGCGTCGGCCAGGGGGGACAGGAGCCCGGCGGCGCGGGCAAACTGCCTCGGGCTGCGGTTGCGCCAGGGCCTCCCAGTCCGGTCCGAGATCGATCGGTGGGTCGTCCCAGGCGGGCGGCCCGCGGGCTGGGGCGATGCGGGGCGGCTCGGCCGG
>DYRB01000048.1 GCA_020718945.1 Lamprocystis purpurea
ACGAAGTCCTCCTTCTTGTGGTCCGGGGCCTCGCACATCATGACCACCTTGTTGAGCTTCTTCGAATAGGCAGTGTGGTCGGCCTTGAAGATCTCGATCTCCATGGCACCGGCTGGGACCTCGTCGTCGAAGACGGTCTGGGCATCGAAGGCGCCGTAGTAGTCGCCCACGCCGGCATGGTCGCGCCCGACGATGAAGTGGGTGGCACCCATGTTCTGGCGGAAGTAGGCGTGCAGCACCGCCTCGCGGGGGCCGGCGTAGAGCATGTCGAAGCCGTAGCCGGTGACCATGGCGCTGTTGGGCGGGAAGTAGAGCTCGACCATTTTGCGGATGGCCGCGTCGCGGACCGGGGCCGGGATGTCGCCGGGCTTGAGCTTGCCGAGCAGCATGTGGATAACCAGGCCGTCGCAGTCGAGGCGCTGCATGGCCATGTGGCACAGCTCTTCGTGGGCCAGGTGCATGGGGTTGCGGGTCTGGAAGGCGACGACGCGCTTCCAGCCGCGCTCGGCGATCTCGTTGCGGATCTCCACCGCGGTGCGGAAGGTGTCCGGGAAGTCGTCCTGGAAGTAGGAGAAATGCAGGACCTGGATGGGCCCGGAGACGGCGAAGCGTCCCTGGGAGTTGAAGGTCGCCACGCCCGGGTGCTCAGGGTCGGCGGTGCGGTAGACCTTTTCGGTCATGAGCGCCATCTGGGCGTCGGAGACCTCCTCGATGGCCTCTACGTCCATGACCGCCAGGACCGGGGTCCCTTCCATGTTGGGGTCGCGCAGCGCAATGCGCTTGGCCCCGCGGATGGCCGAGACGTCCGGGAGCAGGCACAGGACCGGCACCGGGAAGAACATGCCGCCGGTGGTCTTCAGGGTCTCGGCGACGCTCACCGCGTCGGCGACGTTCATGAAGCCCGGCAGCGGGCTGAAGTAGCCGCCACCCATCATCACGGCGTTGCCGGCGCTCTGGGAGCTGATGACCACGGAGGGCAGGCCCTCGGCCTCGTGCATCAACTGGTGGTGCTTGTCCGGGTCGTAGACAAACAGGGGCTTAAGCTCGTCGGAACCGACTGGTTTGATCATCTCTTGCCTCGCAGTGCGGCCCGATCCAGCACCCCGAGCCCCACGCCCGCGGCCTGAATGAGCCATGTTTTCAATATGTTACGCCAACACGGCCGGGGCGCTTCGGTCTCGCGCCAGGCCGCACGATGCGGCCCCCGCCTGGGCCCGAAACCTTACCACGACACGGCTATTGGCCTTCCCAGGTTGTGTTTATGGCTACCACAGTTTTTCCGCGGAGCAGGGGTCCGGGCACGCGCCTCGCCGAGGCGGTCGATGCCCAGGGGGGCCGCCCGGCTACCCCGCAGCCCGCGCCCGGACGACCCGGGGCGATCAGGATCGACCCCGGACCCCAGGCACCCCGACATCCGGGCCGGCGCGGCGGTTACCGTACCGTACTTTTTCGTATAGAATCCGGCAAACCGCGCGGATTGGAAGCGTGGGCGCCCTGTCCGGCGGGCCTCGCGACCGTCTTGACAGTGCCCAGGCGGGGCACGGGCCCAAGCGGCAACCCCAATCCCTCGACCCCATCCGAGCACGGGACACCAGCAGATGCCCTACTTCGTCTACCGAGTCTCGCCGAACCTGAGGCTCACCCATGTGGACACCAAGGACCGCTACCAGGACGCCCGCGCCCTGGTTCGGACCCTGCGTGAGGGGCAGGCCCAGGGCACGGACGAGCAGTATCGGATGATATTTGCCAAGCATCAGGCCGAGGCCGAAAAGCTCTTATCGACGCCGCGCGACGAGCGCGTCATCGGCGAAGACTAGGCCCGCCGCGACCCAGAGCCAGGCCAAAACATGACCGACCCGAGGACCTACAAGGGCGCCACCCGCTCTCAGTACGGGGCGCAACTCGAACAGTGCCGCGACCTGGTGTCGAGCTTCATCTCCGGGCGCTTTCCTGAACTCTTCGATCAGGCCGGGGCGGCACTCCTTGAGTTCGCCGAGCGCGCCGAGAGCAATGCCGTACAGGGGCGCTTCTTCGAGGCCATGGGGCTTTTGCAGCGCCGTCGCTCCGATATCGAGCACATCTTCCATCAAGAACTCAATGCGGGGTTCCAGAACTTCGGCTCTGCCGGGGTGGGCTCCAACGCGGATTTCGGCCCGGACCCAGGCTTCGGGGGTGGTATGGAACTGTCCCTGGTGGAGCCGGACGACATGGAAGAGTCGGTGGCCGCCGAGAACCTGATCTCCCGGGCCAACGCCAACTATTTCCCGGACCTCTATGCCCTGAGCCAGCGCCTGTCAGTCATCGCCGGGGGCCGCAAGCTCAAGGACTACGAGATCCCCGCCGCACCCCACCACCTGGTGCACTCCTTCCGCCGGGCCCTGGAGGGGCTCGATGTCGAGGTGAAGGTCAAGGTCATCCTCTACGCCCTGTTCGACAAGGCGGTGATCCGGCAATGCCGGCGCATCTACGACGATTACAACGAGATCCTCAAGGCCGGCGGCATACTGCCAAACCTCAAGCCCGTCCACTTACGGGCCGACCCGACCCTGTCGAAGGGACCGGATAAGCCTGCGCCGGCCCAGCCGGAGTCGGACGGACGGGACAAGGACGCTGCCGGAGCCGCTGGCGCGGCCGGCCACGACGGCGGCGCGGCGGAGGACGAGGGGACGGACCTGTTCGACTCTATCCTCGATCTCATGGCCACCCGCCGGCCCTCCAAGCAACGCGGCGGAGGTCGTGCCGATCAGACCGGCAGGGGCCGCGAGCGCCCGACGCCGACCCCGGAACGTGCTGCCGCTGCCGCCGGTCAGTTGGTCTCTGTACTCAATCAGGCCCAGGCCCGCACCGCCGCCGAGTCGCGCAGCCAGGGCGGTCTGGCCCTCGCCCCCGCCCCAGGCGACGCTGGCGCGGCGCAAGGCGCAAGGCCCGGCGCTCCTGCATCCGGGGAGGCCGCCCCCGCCGCGGGACCATCCGCTGGAGGGCCTGGGACGGATTACCCCAACGTCTCCATCGACGCCGCCTTCCTGGACCGGGTGCGCATGGCACTCACCCAGGAGCGCGAACAGGTACTGGAGCAGATCAATCGCGACGACCTCTCGCCGGTGGATGCCGACCTCATCGACCTCATCGGCATGCTGTTCGAGTACATGCTCAACGACCCGGTCCTACCCAACGCGGCCAAGGCCTTGCTGAGCCACCTACATACCCCGTATCTCAAGGTCGCCCTGATCGACCGTCGACTGCTGGTGGACAGCCGCCACCCAGCCCGTCATCTGCTCGACGAAATGGTCGAGGCCGGCAGCCTGTGGGTGGAAGAGGGCAGCCCGACCCGCGGCATATTTCCGATCATGCAGCAGACCGTGGACCGCGTCCTGCAGGAGTTCACCGACGACGTGGGGCTGTTCGAGGAGCTCTTGCAGGGATTCAAGCAGGGCATGCAGGAGCAGCAGCGCCGCACCGAAACCGTGGAGCAGCGGACCCAGGAGACCGCCCGTGGGCGCGAGAAGCTGCAACTGGCCAAGCAGCGCGCCTCCCGCCAGATCCAGGCCATGGCCTCCCGCCACCCAACACCCAAGGCCCTGTCCACCTTCCTCAGCACCACCTGGCTGGATCACCTGGTATTCATCTTGCTCCGCGAGAAGGAGGGCGAGGAATCCACCACCTGGCGCCAAGCGGTGGCGACAGCGGAGGAACTGGTCGCCCTGTTCGACCCGGCCGCGACGACCACCGATCACCGCGCCCGCCTCGAGCGCATCCCCCAGTTGCGCAATGGGGTGTTGCGCGAGGTTGAACGCATGGGCAGCTACAGCCGCACCACGGTGGACGCCCTGCGCGTCCTGCTGGACAACCCCAAGGCATGGAAGGCCGAGGATCTGCAATCCCCGGCCGAGTCCCTGGCACGCATGAGCCGGGCGGCGGCGACGCCGGCCGGTCTGCCCTCCGGGCTGCCCCAGGCCGATGTGGGGCCGGACGTGGCCCTGTCGGGGCCGCAAAAGGAGATGATCGAGCGGTTGCGCAAGATGCGCTTCGGAACCTGGTTTGAGTTCACCCCGGCCCAGGGTGGGGCCGCGCGGCGGATCAAGCTGTCGTGGATGAGTCCCCTCACCTCCACCTGCATGTTCGTCGACCGCGCCGGTATGCAGGCGGAGATCAAGACCCTCGGCGACTTGGCCGACGAGCTCCTGTCCGGGCGCGCCAAGGTCATTCCCCGCCCCAAGCACCCCTTCATCGATCGTGCCCTGGTATCCATCCGCAAGATGTTGCAGAGCGATGGCGGCGACGGTACCGAAGCGGCGATGGGCTAGGCCGAGATCAACGGGGATCGGCCGTAGCGATGCGGCCGCAATGGCAACAGGGGGTCAGCGGGTCTTGGCCAGGGCGACGGCGGGTTGCTCGGCCCAGAGGAATTGCAGGACCTTGCGCACGTATTGTTGGGTCTCGGGGTAGGGCGGGATCTCCCGCCCGTATTTGATGACGGCATTCTCCCCGGCGTTATAGCCGGCCAGGGCCAGGCGCAGATCCTGCCCGAACATCTCCAGCAGGTCACTCAGATAGGCCGCCCCGCCGTGCACATTCTGCGCCGGGTCCCAGATATCTCCCACCTTGTAGCGTGCAGCGGTCCCGGGCATGAGCTGCATGAGCCCGATGGCGCCTGCCGATGAGACCGCCCCAGCGTTGTAAGCGGATTCGGTGCGAATCACCGCATGCAGCAGTTCCGGGGCCAACCGGTGGCGGCGCGCCGCCGCATCGATGAGACCGGCGTATTCGCTGCGCCGCTTCGACGAGGTCTTGCTCGGCGCCTGGATCCGCCCCGAAGAGATCAGCTTCTTCTTGCTCTCGTCGATCAGCTTGGCCGATGGCCGTTGCCATTCCAGGCGCAGCTTCCCCCCATTCAGGGGCATATCGGTGAAGTAGACCTTGCCTGTGGCATCGACGTACTTGAAGACATCCGCCCGCGCGACACTCGCCAGACCCAGTGCCAACGTCAGACCCAGCACCGGACACAGCGCCGCCCACCCCAGGCCCCGGGTAACCGCCCCAGCCATCGTCACCTCGGATGTCCTGGACATGGATCCCATGCCTCCAGCAAGACAGTACACATTGACCGACCCTGGTACCCATGGGGCACCGGGCCCGGAAACCAGGATCGAACCCCCGGCGGCGGCGCCCCGGTCGGGCACAGGGCCCCGATCAGGCGACCGACCCCGCTCCCAGGTCTGACCTCAGCCGCGGCCTGTTCAGGGCCAGCCACTGGAGGGCCATGATAACGGGCATGGTGTCCAACCGGCCAGCCCCAATGCCGGCGATTGCGTGACACGCGTCTAGGACCAAGACACGGGTGTCCTCACCCTCGCCGATGACCCCGTGCACGCCCCCCGCCAGGGCCGCGTCGGTGCGGGCACAGAACAGGTGCAGTCGCTGGGTCGCGAAGCCCGGGCTGACGTGGAAGCTGGCAATGGGCTCGATGCCCCAGGCACGGCACCCGGTCTCCTCCAGCGCCTCGCGGAGCGCCACTTCGGCCGGGTCGCTGCCGGGGGCGACCACACCCCCGGCGGGCTCCACCAGCCAGGCCCCCTGCCCCAGTTCCAGGGCCCCGATGCGGAATTGCTCCACCAGCACGACGCGGTCGGTGATCGGGTCATAGAGCAGCACCGCAGCGGCATCCGGGAGTTCGATGCGCTCACGTTCCAGCACCGGACTCCAACCGCCGCGATACAGACTGTGACGCAGGCGATAGCGCACCAGGGCGAGAAACCCGGAGTGGCAGGGCCGACGCTCGAGCAATTCAATGGCGTAATTCATTCGCAGACACCGCCGCTACTGGGCGCAGCGGGCTGCCCCGCGGAATACGCAGATATGGAGTATTAACAATTACTTATGAACGCGCCTATTCCGCATGAATCAGGTCGGGATACACCTTCGGGGTTGCGTTTTGCCTCTCGATCAATATAATCCCCCCATCCCTGCAATAGCCAAGTGCTGAGGTGCCAATGAAAAGACGCCACTTTCTCGGACTCGCATTGTCCATCGCCGCGACCCCGACCGTTGCCCGAACCAGCCTCGAAAGGCCCCGCACCCTCGCCCTGCGTCACCTGCACACGGACGAACGTATCGAGGTTACCTATCGCATAGGCGACCGCTATCAGCGCCCCGCGCTACACAAGCTGAATTGGTTTCTGCGCGACTTCCGTAGTCAGGAAGTCACGGTCATCGACCCCAAACTGTTCGACATCCTGTACGACATCAATAGCCGCCTCGGCAATCCGGAGGGCCGCGTCGAGATCCTCAGCGGCTATCGCAGCGCCGGGACCAACGCCATGCTCCGGCGTGCCTCCAGCGGGGTCGCCCGCAACAGTCTCCATATGAGCGGCCAGGCCCTGGACATCCGCCTGGAACACGCCAGCACCCGCCAGATCTGCGAATGCGCCGTCTCCCTCTCCCGGGGCGGTGTGGGTCATTACCCCAGTTCCGACTTCGTGCACGTCGACACCGGCGAGGTACGCCGCTGGGGGGCCTAATCACCAACCCCCGCTTCAGCAGCCTGCCCCGAAACCCCCGCCCGGTCCCCAGGATCGCGGCGGGGGTTTCTCTTTGGGCCGCTGCCGAAACTCGCGCCGTTTCGGCGGCATCGCCGCTGGGTTCCCGCCCTCGCCGACCGCCTCACCCGGGGGCATCCCCAAGAGAGGCCCCAGGGTCCGACCCTCGCGAAGGATAGTCATCCACCCCGGAGATTTCAAGCGTCACGCGAGAGATTGACGTTATCTTGCTGTATTGATTCGACTACTAGCGGATCAGTCCAGCACGCGAAAGAAGCAGTCCAGCTCCGGCAGGTCGATCTCCCGCGGGGCCAGACGCAACCGATCATTGAGGGCGGGCCCACCGGGGGCGCGCACCTTGGCGTCCAGGGCCAGGGCGGGGATCAGCACCACCACCTTGCGCTCCTCCACCTCGACCACCACGCCATCCCCCTGCCAGCCCGGGTGTTGGCGCAGATAGACCAGTTTCCAGTGGTGGTTGGACAGCCGCTCGGCCCGGCGCACCGCCACCCCGGCGGTCTCCGCCTCACCCATGCGCCCCCCGACCTGACCCGCATCCAGGACCTGACCCCCGGTCAGGGCCGCCCGCACCTGCTGGTGCACCAGCAGGTCCGAGTAGCGGCGCAGCGGGCTGGTGGCCCGGGTGTAGAGGGCCAGGCCCAGGCTGGCGTGCTCCCCGGGCTCCACGGACAACCGGGTAGGCTTGAAACGACGGCGGTGGGCGTACATGGCGGCCAGGTCCGCGGGGGCCTCGGTCTGGTCCGGGGCGACCTGAGTGGCGTAGGGGATGGCGATGTCGCGCTCGCGGCACCAGCGGGCACAGGCCTCTCCGGCCATGAGCATGGCGTCCATGACCAGGGTGCGGCTGCCCGAGCGCTCGACGGGGCGGATCAGGACCTCGCCGTCGCGTACCCTCAGACTTACCTCCGGCAGATCGATCCCGGCGGCCCCGCGGGCGGCGCGGCGGGCCCGGAAGGGGGCGAGGAAGGCGTCGATGGCGGCGAAGGGCGGGGTCTCCAGGGCCCCGTCCACCTCGCCGTAGGTCAGACGCTGGGCGCAGATCCGTGTGAGGCGGACCTCGATGTCGGTGATGTCCCCATCCGCCCCGCAGCGCATGCCGAAGGACAGGGCCGGGGAGATGGGCGCCAGGCCCAGCCCCAGGCGGTCGGTGATCGCCGCCGGGAGCATGTTGCGGATGCCCTCGGGGACATAGAGGTTGGCGCCGCGGGCGCGGGCCTCCCGGTCCAGGTCGCTGTCCGGGGCGACCAAGGCCGCCACGTCGGCCACATGGACCCAGAGCCGGTCGCCGTCCAGGCTGATGGCGTCGTCCGGGTCCTGGTTGCCCTCGTCGTCGATGGCATAGGCGGGCAGCCCGGTCAGGTCCAGGCGGGGCTCCTCGGGCAGCTCGCCCACCGGCAGGTCCGGGTCCTGAGCGGGGATGCCGCAGCGGGCGGGATAGGGGTTGTGATCGGCGGCCCAGTAGCCGACCTTGACCAGCATGCGGTGGGCATTGGCCGGGGTCTCCTGGTGGCCGAGGGCGACCAGGATGCGGCTGTAGGCGGTCTGCCCCTGGGCCAGGCGCTCCACCTCCACCAGGCGCTCGCGGTCCTCGGGGGCGGCGCGGCCCTGCTCCATGCGCCTAAGAAAGGCGGCCCAGTCCCGCTCGGCCGTCGCCTTGGCCTCGCGCTGGGTGCGCTCCTGCTCCACCGCCTCACGGGCCCGGGCCTGGATGGCCCAGGGGGTGCCGGAGAAGTAGAGCCCATCGGCCACCTCCTGCCAGGCGGCCCAGGCGCTGGCCGGGGTGTAGTCGCCGAACATCAGCTCCGCCAACTCCTTCAGATCGGTGCTCGCCCCCTCCAGCAGTTCCCAGGCCTCGCCCAGGGACCCCTGGCGGGGCCCCAGGTCGGCCAGCCGGGCCAGGGGTCCGGGGTGCAGGACCTCAATATCCTTGGCCCGCACCTTCTTGGTCTGGCCGCCCTCCAGTTCGATCTCGATCTTCTCCCCCAGGGCCAGGACCCGGGCCGGACGGACCTTGTACAGGACCAGGCCGTTGACCTGGGGTCGGGTTTCGTGGATCGACAAAGGCTATGCACCCCAGTGGAGGGCCGGCGCGGCCCTGAGCAAGACGGCACCGGGGGGCTGCGACCCCCTGGCGGGATTTGGGTATCATACCGCGCATCCGCCGCCGGCCCCGTCGCCGCCGGCATCATTCGCGAGACTTGCCAGCATGAACCCTGATTGGATGCGCTTTATCGAGGCCCACGGCGGCCTGCCCCAGAACGGCGACCCGACCGTCTTCCCCAGTGCCCCGCGGGAGGCCGAGTGCGCCCTGATGGACCTGTCCCACCTGGGCCTGATCGGGGTGTCCGGGGCGGACGCCGAGTCCTTCCTCCAGGGCCAGCTCACCAATGACGTGCGCGAGCTGTCGGACAGCCACACCCAGCTCGCCGGGCATTGCAGCCCCAAGGGGCGGCTCCTGGCCAGCTTCCGCGTCCTGCGCCTGGACGACAGCTACTACCTGCAGCTGCCCCGCGCCACCCTGCCGGCCATCCTCAAGCGCTTGCAGATGTTCGTCCTGCGCGCCCAGGTACGGGTGGCGGACGCAAGCGACACCCTGGTCTGCATCGGCCTGTCCGGGGCCTGTGCCCCTGGGCTACTGGCCGAGCGGGTGCCGAACCTGCCCGAGGCCGACCACGGCCTGGCCCGGGCCGCCGGGCTCAGCCTGGTACGCATCCCAGGCCCTGGGCCGCGCTTCGCCATCCTCGGCCAACCGCAAGTCATGGGGCCCCTGTGGGAGGACCTGGCGACCCGGGCCACGCCCATGGACGGGGCCTATTGGACCCTGCTCGACATCCGCGCCGGCATCCCGACGGTCTATCCGGCGACCGCCGACGCCTTCGTCCCCCAGATGGCCAATCTGCAGCTCATCGACGGCCTGAGCTTCACCAAGGGGTGCTACGTCGGCCAGGAGATCGTGGCGCGCATGCAGTACCTGGGCAAGCTCAAGCGGCGCATGTACGTCGCTCAGGTCGCAAGCCCCGAGGCCCCGCGGCCGGGGGACGAGCTGCACGCCCCGGGCAGTAGCTCGGAGCGGGCCAGCGGGCGGGTGGTGGACGTGCGCCCCAGCGGCGAGGGTCGCTACGAACTGCTCGTGGTGGCAGAGGTCGCGGTCGCCGAGGGCGGCGAGGTCCGCCTCGGCGCGGAGGGCCCCCTGCTGACCCTCAAGGCCCCGCCCTACGGCCTACCGGCCCTGGAAGCGGCGGGATGAAGTTCACCCAGCTCCCGGTCGGCCAGCGCTTCACCTACCAGGGCGAGACCCTGGTGAAGGTCGGTCCCCTGACCGCCTGCAACGAGCGCGGCGGCAACACGCGGCTGATGTCGCGCTCGGCGGTGGTGGTCCCGGCGACGGGGCCCGCGGTCCCGGCCGCACCCCCATCGGTCCTGGACGGGACCCAGGTGCAGGCGGCCCTGGAGGTCTTCGCAGGGCGCTGGCGGGCGGCCCTGGCCGACCCCGCGACGGGTCTGGATGGCCCCAGCCGCGAGCGCCTGGAGCAGGCCCTGGCCGACGGCCTGGCCGAGCTGGGCAAGGCCCTGGGGCTCCCCGGCTAGCCGCCTCACCCCTGGCCGGCCGCTGGCCTCTGGGCCGGTCTGTGCACCGGCAAGCGCCCAATCCGGGCCTCGGTCTTTTCCACCAGGGCCCGATAGCCCGCCCCCTGGGTACCGCCGTACAGCCGTTGGAAGCGCCCCTTGCCGATGGACTCCGGCAACCCCTGGATGTCGATCATAAAATCGTCCTCCGCCAGGCCCGAGGCCGCGGCCCGCTGGACCCGCAGGGCCCCGTCCCGGCCCGCGGTCGCCAGTTCCGCGAAGCGTACCCCGGCCCTATCCGCGGCCAGATCGGCGAAGCTGAAGCCACTGCCGCCGTTGGCGTCGGTCAGCTCCTTGTAGAGCCCCACCGCGTCGGAGATCAGCGAACTGCCCTGGGCCGCGACCGCCGCCGAGGTCGCAAAGTGCTGGGCCAGGTCGCCACGGCCACGCAGCAGCACCTGGGGCATGGGCGGGGCCGCGGCACCCGAGTCCCCCGCATCGAGGTCGCGCACCAGCCGACGGTTGGCAAAGGCGGCGGTCGCCGCCAGGACCGCACGGTTCTCCGCCACGGGATCTGCGCCCAGGGAGCGCGCCTGGGCCCGGACCAGCAGACGGGTGAGCAGATCCGCCAGGGGCAGCGGCTTCCCCGCCGGCCCTTTGGCGGCCAGGGCCAGGGCCTCGGCCTGGTAGAACAGCACCCGGGCCTGATCATCCGGGGCCAGCAGGTGGGTCCCCACCGTATCCAGCACGCCGCGGCGCCAGGTGTAAGCGACCACAGCCCGCCCCGGGGTCAGGTCCAGGGACTCCAAGACCCGGGCGCGACTCAACCCCTCCATCGCCCGTTCGGCCAATGCCTTGGCCAGGCCCTGGGGCAGGGGTAGGCCGCCGACCCGGGCCGCCTGGACCTGGGGCAGACCGCCCGCCACGGCCAAGTCCAGCCCCAGGTTGAGCCAGGCCCCGCCCGGGTTCCAGGGCAGACCGATGGAGGCGAGCAGCTCCGCCCGCCCGGGGCCAATGCGCACCTGGGCCTGGCCCGGGCCCAGGCGGGAAATCAGGTAGTTGGCCAGCAGGCTGGCCTCGGCCTCCGAGACAGCGACCACAGTGCGCTTGCCATAGGGGCGCCGCCGCGGGTCGTGGGTCTTAATCCAGCCCCTGGCCCAGGCCCGCTGGGCCTCATCCAGGGCCGAGCTGCCGGGGACCAGGGGCTCGCCCTGGGTGACCAGGATCACCAAGCCGCCCAGCATGGCGACCAGGATCAGGACGCCCACCAGGATGCGTGCGAGGATGCGCACTGGGCCCGCGCTGCCGGTCAATAGAGCCAGGGGACGAGTTTCCGCACCCCCTGGGCGTACTCGGCATATTCAGGGTGGCGTTCGGTCAGCCAGCGCTCCTCCCGGGATGCCTTGTGGTCGAAGAAGAGCAACCCCAATACCAGCAGGGCCAGGTGGGGCAGGCTCAGGGTGAAGGCGACCCAGCCCAGGGCGGCGAACAGTTGGCTGCTGTACAGGGGGTGGCGCACTATGGCGTAGACCCCGTGGCGGACCAGGCGGTTGTGGTCCACCGGATAGGGCAGGGGGGTGAGGTTGGAGCTCAGGGCGAGCACCCCCAGACCGCCCAGGGCCAGGCCGGCCGCGGCACCCGCCAGGCCCAGGGCCCAGCGCCAGGGGGCCAGGGCGGCCAGGGTCTCCGGGGTGGCCCAGGGGTTCCAGGTCGGGGCCAGCACGAATGCGAACAGCAGGGCGAACTGGACGGCGACCAGGTATTCTCCCCGCTGGCCGCGCCGCGGCTGGGGGTGACCATGGGGGTAACCATGTGGGTGCGGGGGGGCCGGGTGGCTCATGGCGTCTCCGGGCTGACGGGGTGATGCAGGCTGGACGGGGCCCGGGACCGGACCGCATGCGGCATCTTACACGAGGGTC
>DYRB01000049.1:0-2955 GCA_020718945.1 Lamprocystis purpurea
TTGTTTTATTGGAGCTGGCGGCCGGATTCGAACCCGCGACCTGCTGATTACAAATCAGCTGCTCTGCCGACTGAGCTACGCCAGCTTGGTGGGGACCTGCGCCCCCGGCCGGGTGCGGTCGGGGGCGCCCGATACTAGGGGAACTCCAGGGGTAGATCAACCGGGCGTTTGGGGGGCGGGGGCTTGGGCTTGCGCTTCTTGATCGGCTTGGGCTTGGCCGCGGCCTCGGCCTCGGGGTCCGTCGCCGCGGCGGTGGCCCCGTCCGGGTCCAGGGTGGGGGCGTCACCGGGCTGGGTCGGGTCCAGGGTGGCGTCGCCGGGCTGGGTCGGGTCTGGGTCCGGGAAGTAGACCCGGGGCGCGTCGGGCGCCCGGGGGCCCAGGGCCTCGGCCGGCAGGAGCTTGACCTCCGGGGGTGGCTCCACCGGGGCGGCGGGGGCCGGGGCCGGATCGGGCCGGGCAGGTTCAGGCGGCGGGGGTACGGTGGCGCCAGGTACCAGGTCGGGGCCCGGGCCGTTGCCGAGGAGCTCGATGGGGTAGGGGGCCGCAGGCAGGGGTGGGAGCTGGGGTTCTATGGGGATCTCGTGCTGTCGGCCCCACCAGAACAGGGCCAGGTTGAGGGCGAGCAGGACGGCGAACAGCCAGGGCAGCATGGGGACCTCGGGTCAGGCGAGCAGGGCCAGGCCCTGCAGGACCAGGGCGGGCAGGAGGCGGGGCTGAATTCCAGTCGGGCTTCCGGCCGGGTCCGCGGCCGGACCCCGGATCAGGGGTGCCAGGCGCTCGCCGTCGCCGCCGGTCAGGAGGCACTGGGGCTCGGCGCCGGCGATGTCGCGCAGCCGCCCCCAGAGGCGCTCGGCCAGGGCGGCGGGGGCCTGGAGGGAGGCCCCGGCGATGGCCCCGGCGGTGTCGGCGGCCCAGGGCGGGTCCTCGGGCCCGGGCTCGGGGCGCTCCGCCCAGGGGGGGATGCGGGTCCCGCTGGCCAGGGCCTGGCGCAGCAGCTGCACCCCGGGGAGTATGAGCCCGCCCAGGTGTTCCCCGTCGGCCAGGAGCAGGTCGTAGGTGATGGCAGTGCCGGCGTCCACGATCAGGGCCGGGCCCTGGACCAGGTGGTGGGCGGCGATCAGGGCCAGCCAGCGGTCCACCCCCAGCCTTCCGGGGTCGGGGTAGGCGACCCGCACCCCGAAGCCTTCGGCCTGCGGGGCGGCGAAACGCGGTTCCAGGCCCCACAGGGAGCGGGTCGCCTGGGTCAGGCGCTGGCCCAGCTCGGTCCCGCCCACATTGCCGACCAGCACCTGGCTTGGGGCCGGGAGGGCATCCCAGGCGGCCAGCAGGTCGATGGGCAGGGCCCCGTGGTGGCGCAGGGTGTGCACCTCGCCCAGGCCGGTGTCACCGTGGGGGCGCGGCCCCGGCGCGACGGCTGTGGCGCCAGCTTCGGCGCGGGCTTCGTCGCGGCGGGGGCGCCGCTGCCACCCAGGGCCGGCGATCCGCTGGGCCTGCGGCTGACCGGGCTCGAAGCCCGCCCACCTCAGGTTGGTATTGCCGATATCGATGAGCAGGTCCATGGGTCAGTCCCCCGCTGGCCTCAGGCTGACCTCACCGGCCTGGAAGGTCTGGGTGCCGGCCCCGGTGTCCAGGCGCAGGGCCCCCTGACTGTCCAGCCCGACATGGATGCCGCGTACCGTCTCGCGCCCCCAGCGGATCTCTACCGGCTCGCCGCGGTAAAGGTCGTAACGCTCCCAATCCGCCAGGAAGGGGCCCAGGCCGTCCCGGGCGAAGCGCGCCATGGCCTCGGTCAGGGCGGCGGCGACCCCGGCGGCCAGGGCATTGCGGCTGTAGTTCCCCGGGCCCAGGACCTGGTCCAGGTCTACCCAGGGGCGGTCGATGGCCGCCCCCTGGTCGGGCCCCAGGTGGGTGTTGACCCCGACCCCGACCACCACATGGGCCGGGCCCTGGACCTCGCCGGCCACCTCCAGCAGCAGCCCAGCGAGCTTGCGCCTCTGCCAGAGGATGTCGTTGGGCCACTTGAGGGCGATGTCTTGGGCCCCGACGGTGCGCAGGGCATCGGCGACCGCGGCCCCGGCGGCCAGGCTCAGGCCGCCCATGCCCGCCGGGCCGAAGGGGAAACGCCACAGCAGGGACAGGTAGAGGTTGGCGCCGAAGGGCGAGACCCAGGTCCGCCCGATCCGGCCGCGCCCGGCGGTCTGGCGCTCGGCCAGGCACAGGGTGCCGCTGGGGGCGCCGCCGGCTTCCCCACCGGCCGCCTCGGCCATGAGTCGGGTGTTGGTGGAGTCCAGGGCGTCGTGGATCTCCAGCCGGGCGATGCGGGCCTGGGCCGCCGGGTCCAGGGCGGCGAGGATGTGCCCCGGGTCGAGCAGTTCCAGGGGCGCGGCCAGGCGGTAGCCGCGCCCGCGCTCGGCGAGGATCTCCAGCCCCAGGGCCTTGCCGGCCTTGCGGAGCGATTTCCAGACCGCGGCCCGGCTGACCCCCAGGCGGGCGGCGATGGCCTCGCCGGAGTGGCATTTGCCGTCAGCGAGCAGCCGGATGATGTGCAGCGGGGTTTCCATGTGCGAGCCCCTAGGCCGCGCCCGCCCGGGGGGCAAGCCAGGCGGCCCGGCGCGCTGCGGCCTCGGGCGGGGCCCCGGGCAGCAGACGCAAGTCGCAGGTGTCCGCGGGCGCGGGCAGGGGGCGCACCGTGAAGGTCATCAGCTCGTCGCGGCGGAAGGCGTGGACCTGCACCTGGGCCCCGGGGGGGACCCGGGCGATGAGCGCGTCCAAGTTGTCGCGGTTGGCGCGCAGGCCGTCCACGGCGATCACCGTGTCCCCGGCGGCCAGCCCGGCGGCCAGGGCCGCCCCGCCGGTGAGGACGTTGGCGATGATCGCCTCCGACCCCTGGCCCTGGAGCCGCACCCCCAGAACGGGCCCGGCGGCGGCGCTCGGCTTGCCGTTCGCCTGGCCGTT
>DYRB01000049.1:3055-11968 GCA_020718945.1 Lamprocystis purpurea
GCCTGGCCGTTTGCCTGGCCGTTGACGACCCCGCCCAGGTCCTTGGGCCCGCGGGCCGGGCGCAGGTGCAGCTCGATGCCGAACTGGGCGAGCAGGGGGGCCAGGTCCAGGTCCTGGGTCGAGTCCAGGGCCTGGGCGAAGAAGGGGCCCAGGTCCAACCCGCTGACCTCCGCCGCCAGGTCCTCCACCCCGCGCTCCGGGACGCCCAGGCCGGTGCGCCCGTGGCGCTCCCAGAGGGCGCGCATGACATGGTCCAGGGTACAGGCCCCGGAGGTCCGGTGGCGCAGGGTCAGGTCCAGGGCCAGGGCCACCAGGGCCCCCTTGGCGTAGTAGGAGATCAGGGCGTTAGGGCCGTTCTCGTCGGCCTTGTAGAGCTTGGTCCAGGCGTCGAAGCTCGATTCCGCGAGCGTCTGCACCAGGCGCCCAGGGGTGCGCAGGACCCGGGTGATGCCCTGGGCCAGCAGTTCCAGGTAGCTCGCCTCCTCGATGCAGCCGCTGCGCACCAGGGTCAGGTCGTCGTAGTAGGAGGTCATGCCCTCGAAGGCCCACAGGGTGCGGGTGTGGACCTCGGCGCTCAGGTCCCCGTCCAGCAATGCCTGGGGCTGGATGCGTTTGACGTGCCAGAGGTGGAAGTACTCGTGGCTGGCCAGGCCCAGGAAACGCCGGTAGCCCTCCCCGGGGGCCTCGCCGGTGGCCTGCGGGCTGGGGCCCTGGGGCAGGTCCTCGCGGTTGCATATCAGGCTGGTGGAGTAGCGGTGCTCCAGGCCGCCATAGCCCTCGCCCAGGGCGGTGACCAGGAACAGGTAGCGGTCCAGGGGCAGCTCGCCGAACAGGGCCGCCTCTTCGGTGCAGACCCGGGTCAGGTCGCGCGCCAGGCGCGCCTCGTCGCAGCGGTGGCGCCCGCTGATGGCGACCCGGTGGGGGATGCCCAGGACCTCGAAGGGGATCAGGCTGAAGCGGCCCATCTCCACCGGGTGGTCGATGAGGTCCGCGTAGCCCTCGGCCTGGTAGCTGCCGAAGCCCAGGGGCTCGGCGGCCAGGGGCCTCAGGCTGGTGGCCACCCGCCAGGCGGCGCCCAGGTCGCCGGGTGGTGGCAGCAGTTCCAGGGCGCAGGGGGTCCGGTCCAGGTCGGCCACACGCAGCAGCAGGGCGGCGCCGTTGAAGTAGGCGTGTTGGGTGTCCAGATGGGCGCCGCGCACCGACAGGTCCCAGGCATAGACCCGGTAGCTCACCGTGACTGGCCCGCCCCTGGGGCCACCCCCGGGGTTCAGGGACCAGGTCTGCTTGTCGCGCTTGGTCAGGGGCAGGGGCCCGGCGGCGTCGGCGGCGGCTATGTCCAGGACGTTGCGGGCGAAGTCCCGGATCATGTAGCTCCCGGGGATCCAGGCCGGCAGGGACAGGCTCAGGGCCGCGCCTGGGCTGGGGATATGGATCTCCACCCGGAACAGGTGGGCCTGGGGCTCGGCGGGGGTGACGCGGTAG
This sequence comes from Lamprocystis purpurea, assembly GCA_020718945.1. Classification (GTDB taxonomy): domain Bacteria; phylum Pseudomonadota; class Gammaproteobacteria; order Chromatiales; family Chromatiaceae; genus DYRB01. Next base: position 4,538 of record DYRB01000049.1, read on the forward strand.
GTCAGGTCCATCGGGGCTCGTGGCTAAAGGGCGGCGCGCTACGGTAACAGATTCGCCCCAGGGGGCGGGATGGGGCAGGGCTGCGCAGCAGTAACAAATTTGGACGCTCGATCTGTCCCCGTGGGAGCGGCGCCTCGCCGCGACTCAGTGGTGTGGTGGCCATCGGGCCCGCTGCGCTTCGCCCGGTCGCGCCGACGACTCCAGGGACGGAGGAGGTAGAGCCGCGTCGGGAACAGCGGCCGAGGCGGCGCTCCCACGGTGCCCTTGGCCGCGCTGGTGAACGGTGGGCTCAAGTTTGGAATTGCTGCCGGGCGGCCGGGTAGGTCGCGATTATCGCGGCAGGGGGCAGGGGTGCTCAACTATCGTTTCCGGCAATGGTGCTCGGGTATGATAGGCCCATGAACCTGCGAGACCTCAAGTACATCGTCGCCGTCGCCGAGACCCGCCACTTCGGGCGGGCGGCGGCGCGCTGCTTCGTCAGCCAGCCGACCCTCAGCGGCCAGATCAAGAAGCTGGAGGACCACCTCGGGGTGGTCGTCTTCGAGCGCACCAACCGCTCGGTGGAGATCACCCCCATAGGCGAGGCCATAGTCGCCCGTGCCCGCCTGGTCCTGGAGCAGGCAGAGTCCATAGAGCAGATCGCCCGGGCCCATCAGGACCCGCTCGCCGGGCCCCTGCGCATCGGCGCCATCCCGACCCTCAGCCCCTACCTGATGCCGCTCATCCTGGTGCCCCTCAAGCGGCTCTATCCCCAGATGCGCATGGTGCTGTCCGAGGAGATCACCGACTCCCTGCTCTCGCGCCTGCACCACCACGAGATCGACGCGGCCCTGCTGGCCACCCCGGTGGACGATGCCGATCTGGCCGAGATCCCCCTGTTCGACGAGCCCTTCTGGCTCGCCCATCCGCTCGCCCATCCCTTGCAGCAGAAGGACGAGATTACCGCTCAGGACCTGGAGGAGATCGACCTGCTCTTGCTGGCCGAGGGGCATTGCCTGACCCATCAGGTCATGGAGGTCTGTCACCTGGTGGACCGGGAGCAGACCGGGGAGATGGGTGATCTGCGGGCCGCCAGCCTCGAGACCCTGCTGCAACTGGTTGGGGCGGGCTTCGGCTGCACCCTGGTCCCGGCGCTCGCCATCCGTGGCGGCTGGATGACCGATACCGGCATCATAGCCCGGCGCCTGGACATGCCCGACGCCCGTCGGCGCATCTCCCTGGTATTCCGCAAGAGCTTCCCCCGCCGTGCCGCCCTGGACGCCTTCGCCGGGGTCATCCGCGACCACCTGCCCAACACAGTGCGCGCCCTGCCGGGCCCCACAGGCTGACCGGCCGAGTCCGCTCAGCCGCCGGGCCGACCCGGCGTGCGTTACCGCAACTGGGGAGTCGGCTGTATGGCGCGGATTCCCTCACCGATGCCTTGGACTTGTTGCGTAAAGGCTTCTCGACAGAGAAGCCTTGTCAAGTCTGGTTTGCAAGCTACTATTAAGGCAGATTTTTTGTTGGCGTTGCGAAATAGCCAATTTCGGATTGATGCAACAAGTTTGCTGCCGGCCGGTCCTGGGGTGGCCTTGGCACGCGACTTGATGTGTGTTAGGCAGCGGGGCCCAGGCCCCGGAGAAATCGAGGTGACCGTCATGACCATCAGCCAAACCCATGCCCTCTGGGAACTGTGCCGCCAGGGTCTGCCGCTCAGCGCGGACGAGGCCGAGCGCTGCTGGGAAGAGGGTCGGGCCTACACCCTGACCGAACCCGTCAAGCTGCCCCGCGAGGTCGAAGGGCTGCTCGAACAGTGCAACTGGGAACTGGGCGCCGCCCAGGCATCAACCTGAGGAGCGCAGTTGAGCCGCAAATGAACGCAAATAGACGCAAATAAACTGGGCTCGCCGAGCGCGTAGTCAGGCCATCTTGGCCTGGTACCCTCAGGGCTGGAAGCCCTGACCAGGCAACCGTGCGGTTTGCTGCTCGGGACTACGATCAAGGCCCGTCTTGGCGAGCGGGGGCGGTCGACGACTTCATCCGGCCCCGGTACAGGAGAACGCGGCCAGGTGCGGCTTGGCCTGTAGGGCCATGAAGTCGTCGCGCAGATCGCCCAATCGCTCCACCAGATGGGCGCGCTGCCTGGGGCTGAGGGTCCCGTCCAGGCCCACGAACAGTCCTGAGATGCGCTGGCGTATCTCCTGGTGGGTCTGGCGCAGGGCTGGAGGCAGGTCGCGGTGCTCCACCACCCAGTCGGTGAGGTAGCGGTGGATCTGGGCCTGATCGGCGCCGCTGCGCAACAACTGAATCAACCCCGCCCGTTTGGCCCTGCGATAGCCCTCCCAGGCCCGGGCGCTGTCGGGCATGCCGGCGGTCACCTGGGCGACCAGGGCCAGTCGTCAGCGAAGCGCTCGATGAAGAAATCCGCGGTCCGGTAGCCCAGGGAGACGCGGCTGCACCCGGCCGCGGCCATGAGCAGCAGCGCCAGGGCGAACAGGCCGGCACACCGGCGGTTGGGGGTCACGGAGTTGGGCCGGGCGCTGCGCGAGGTGATACGGGCGGAGGCCGGCTTCTGACCTAGGTGCCAGCCTGCCCACGCAACTCGGCAATCCGCTCCCGCAGCCCGGTCATGACCTGCTCGGTCAGGCCCTGTAATTCTGGGTCCATGGCCTCCCAGAGGTACTCCAGGTCGTCGAGCAGCCGATCCAGTTCCGCCGGTCCTGACTCGCTTTGATGCGCCCGGAGGCGTGCTGCATGAAGGCATAGGGGTCTATGTCGCTCATATCCGCTCCCCCCAGACGGCGTAGATGGGGTCGGAGTTCGGCAGGCGGTCGGCGTGCTTGTCGTCCGCCGGGCGGGGCAGGCCGCGCAGCGACCAGGTCTCCAGGTTGTGGAAGAGCCCGGAATCCAGGAAGTACTCCAAGACCAGCCCGGGGCGCTCAAACTCGTGGAGGCCCTCCCACAGGCGGATGACCTTGGACGGGAACCAGCGGTTGGAGAAGGTGACGATGAAGCGTCCGCCGGGGCTCAGGACCCGGGCGACCTCGCGGAAGACGGTCATGGGCTGGGTCAGGTACTCCACGGAGACGGTGCAGACCACGGCGTCGAAGGTCCCGTCCCGGAAGGGCAGGGCCGGTTCCTGGTTGATGTCCTGGACCACGCGCTTGGTGAGCACCGGGTTGGCGTCCAACTCGATCTGGTTCATGCCCAGCCCGGTGACCCCTGGGGCCGAGAGTGCGGCGGTGGTGAGCCCCTCCGGGAGGTGGGAGTGCCAGCTCGACATCAGGTCGAGGATGTGCGCTCCGGGCTTGATCAGACGGCCGTAGAGGGCTGAGACCTGGGCGATGGCGGCGCTGTCCAACTGGTCGATCAGCCGGGGTCCGGCGTAGAAGACCGCGTCCGGGAGGGCGTCGTGGCGGCGGAAGGGGTCGTCGGACCAGAAGTCGGTGGGCTGGCCGCGCCAGCGGGCCTGCATCCCCGGGCCGCCGTTGGTGGCCAGATCGGCGACCTCGTTGCAACGCCCGCCGTGCTGATCGCCTTGGGCCCAGATGGCCGCGACGGTGCAGTTCAGGCGCGCGGCCAGGCCCGCCAGGGGGTGGTTGAGGTCGGCGATCAGGGCTTCGTCGCTGACCTCGGCCAGGCGCACGGGCAGGCGGTCGGCGGCGTAGATCCCATCGACCCCGCTCAGGATGCCCCGCGGATAGAAGCGCCCGGCGCGGGGCTGGACAGAGCCCGGGCCGGCGAAGTTGCGATTGAACTGGGCGCTGCGCAGGCGCAGGACCTTGCGCTCCCGGTGGGTGGGGACCAACTCGCCGGGGGCAAAGGAGAAGCCGGCCCTATGGCCGACCGGCTTGTCCAGGATCTGGCGCTCCAGTTCGGGGGGGAACAGGTCCCGCCACAGGTTGAGCTTGGGGGCGTAGAGGCTGTCGGTGTGGCGGGCGACCTGGGACTTCCAGTGCAGGTCCAGGCGCATGGCGGCCATGGCCTGGGGGCTGGTGCGCTCCAGGGGGCGACGCTCGCTCTCGTCGATAGCATCAAGGGGCGGTAGGGTCAGTGGGGTGTTCGAATCCAACGGGTGTCTCCGGTGCCTGCCAGGGTCGGGGAAGCTGGGGGCTGGGCAGGATTGGTACAACCCCGGCCTGGGTTTCGACCTAATCAGGATCAGGACGTGGAACGGCCGCGCCGGGGTAGGGTGCCGTCCTGGGTGTCGATGCGCAGGCGCTGCCCCGGCAGCAGGGGGTCGTTGCGGCCCATGCCGTTCCAGGCGGCCAGGTCCTCGCGGCTGACCTTGTGGTTGCGGGCGACGCTGGCTAAGGTGTCGCCGCCCTTGACCACGTAGACCTGGCCATCGGTGCCGCCGCGGGTCGCGGCGAGGGCCAGGTCCGGCCCCGGGACGGTCAGCCGGGTGCCGGGGGCGACCTTGTCGCCCTTGAGGCCGTTGGCGGCGCGCAGATCCGCGACGCTCACCCCGAGGCGCCTGGCGATGCCGGCCAGGTTCTCGCCCTTGCGCACCCGGTAGCCGTCTTCGTCGCTGACCGCGACCGCGGGGCGGGCTACCGGGCTGGTGGTGCTCCCGGCCAGGTGCAGGCGCAGGCGCTGCCCGGCCCCGGCGGGGACCAGCAGGGTATGGGGCCCGCTCGGCTGGGTCTTGCCCCGCTTGAGCCCGGGGTTGAGGTGGTTCAGGGTGTCGGGGCTGAGGTCGGCCAGGCGGGCCGCCTGGTCCAGGTCCACCTGGCGGGCCACCTGGACCAATTCGAGTTGGGGCCGGTCGGGGACCGCGGGCAGGGTCAGGCCATAGCGGGCCGGGGTACCCACCACCTCGGCGATGGCCAGGAGTTGGGGGACATAGGCCTCGGTCTCCGCCGGCAGGTCCAGGGACCAGAAATCGGTGGGCTTGCCCTGACTGCGGTTGGCCTGCTGGGCGGAGCGCACCCGCTCCGGGCCGCAGTTGTAGGCGGCGATGGCCAGGGCCCAGTCCCCGCCCAGGTCCTTGTGCAGCCCTTCCAGGTAGGACAGGGCAGCACGGGTCGAGGCGACGATGTCGTTGCGCCCGTCGTACCAGTCGTTCTGGGCCAGGCCCATCAGGGTGCCGGTGCTGGGGATGAACTGCCACATCCCGGAGGCGGCCTTGGGGGACAGGGCGCGGGGGTTGTAGCTGCTCTCCACCTCGGGGAGCAGGGCCAGTTCCATGGGCATGCCGCGCCGCTCGATCTCCCGCACAATCATGTGGAGATAGGGCTGAGCGCGCCGCGTCAGCCCTGTGAGATAATTCGGCTGCCCCTTGAGGTACTTGACCCTCGCCTCGACCCTGGGGTTCTGGTTGTCCTTCAGGGCCATGCGGGCACGGACCCGATCCCACAGGTCGCCGGAACCGCCGCTAGCGGCTATGGGCCCCAGATCGAGCCCCTTGCCCTGACTGCCCTTGCCGCGCTGGGTGTCGCCCCGGACCCGGATCTGCACGTCCACCGCCGGCCGCACATAGCCGTAGGCGCGGGCGGAGACGCCATCGGCGTCATAGCCTGCATCAAGGTTGTCGCGGGGAGTCTGGCTGGCACAGCCGCCGAGCAGCAGCAGGGCCAGGGGCGGGATCAGGCGCCGGGGCGAAGCGGGCATAGGCACTCAGGAGTAAGTTGTTATTTTCAGAAGATTTGCCGGCGGACTATACGCAAAGGGCGCGGCCTTTTCCAGCCCGGGCCCGGCCTGGCCCTGTCCGGCCCTGGCGTTCGCGGGGTGGTCATGAGACAGTGCCAGGGTCAGGTCGCCCCCCTGTCGCGCCTGGAGGACTGGTACGCCAGCCCCCTGGGTGCCGAGGTTGCCGGGGCCGAGGCAGCGGCGGTGGAGCGCCAGCTCGACGGGGTCATAGGCTACTACCTGCTCCAGATCGGCGTGGCTGGGGTCTTCTGCGGCAACGTGGGCGAGGGGCGCATCCGCAGTCGCATCCAGCTCCCGGCCGTCCCCCGCCCGGCGATCCCCGGGCTCCAGGCGGTCGCCGACCCGGCTTGGCTGCCCATCGCCTCCGACAGCGTGGATGCGGTCCTCCTGCCCCACACCCTGGACCTGGTCGCAGACCCACAGGCGGCCCTGCGCGAGGTGGAGCGGGTGCTGATCCCCGAGGGGCGGGTGGTGATCGTCGGCTTCAATGCCCTGAGCCTGTGGGGGGTCTCGGGCCTGGTGGGACAGCGGCGCCGCCGGGTGCCCTGGTGCGGACGTTTTCTGACCCCTTTCCGGGTGCGCGACTGGCTCACCCTGCTCGGTTTCGATGTGGAGGCTCAAGAGATGTTGGTCTTTCGCCCGCCCTGGCGGCGCGCTTCCCTGCGCCGGGGGGTCCCGCTGATGGACGCCCTGGGCGCCCGTTTCTGGCCCCTGCTCGGCGGGGTCTATGTCATCCGCGCGGTCAAGCGGGTCGCGACCCTGACCCCGCTGCGCCCGTCCTGGGCGAAGCGCTCGGCCCTGCTGGCCGGCGGGGCCGTGGAGCCGACGGCGCGGGACAACGGTCGTGCCTGAGGCGACCCTGGCCGCACCCCTGGTGGTGGAGATTTACACAGACGGCGCCTGCAAGGGCAATCCCGGCCGTGGCGGCTGGGGGGCCCTGCTGCGCTATGGGACCATCGAGAAGGAGCTGTGCGGCGGGGAGCGCGACACCACCAACAACCGCATGGAGCTTATGGGGGTCATAGCCGCGTTGGAGGCCCTCAAGCGCCCCAGCCAGGTACGCATCACTACCGATTCCCAGTACGTCAAACGCGGCGTCACCGAGTGGATGAAGGGTTGGAAGCGCAACGGCTGGCGCACTGCCTCCAAGGAGCCGGTGAAGAACCGCGACCTCTGGGAGCGGTTGGACCAGGCCCTGGGCGGGCACCAGATTGCCTGGCACTGGGTCAAGGGCCACGCCGGGCATGCGGAGAACGAACGCGCCGACCGCTTGGCCAACCAAGGCATACCCAGGTAGGGACCCCATGCGCCAGATCGTACTAGATACCGAGACCACCGGCCTGGAGCCCAAGGAGGGGCACCGCATCATCGAGATCGGCTGCGTCGAGGTGATTGACCGCCGCCTGACCCGCAACAACTTCCATCAGTACCTCCAGCCGGACCGGGAGATCGACGCCGGGGCCGTGGAGGTGCACGGCATCACCAACGAGTTCCTGCACGACAAGCCGCGCTTCGCCGAGATCGCCGAGGACTTCCTGGGCTACGTCTCGGGGGCCGAGTTGATCATCCACAACGCCGCCTTCGATGTCGGCTTCCTGGATGCCGAACTGGCCAAATGGCGGGCGGAGGCCCCGCGCATCGCCGACCTGTGCCAGGTCACCGATACCCTGGCCATGGCACGCAACCTGCACCCCGGCCAGCGCAACAGCCTGGATGCCCTGTGCAAGCGCTACGCCGTGGACAATTCCCACCGCGACCTGCACGGGGCCCTGCTCGACGCCGAGATCCTGGCCGACGTCT
>DYRB01000050.1:0-8002 GCA_020718945.1 Lamprocystis purpurea
CCGCCACTTCAATGACTTGGCCATCCCCAACAGCTAATGCAGACAGAGCCTTTCACAACCTCTGAGCGGCGCGCAAGGCCCTCGCAGCACCCTGGTCAATGCAGGGACCCTGAAAGCAGGCCACCCAGGGCCTGGCCGGCTCCGGGGCCTGGGCCCCGGCCCCCCTCAGCGGGTCAGGGGCATGCCGGCGGGTAGTTGCCCGGTCGTCTGCATGTACAGGGGGATGAGGACCGCGGCAATGATGCCGACGATCATGAGTGCGACCAGGGCGACACCGATGAAACCCACCACCTTCTCCCAAGCCGGCGTGACCCGCTCGGGCCCGAAACGATTGGGCCCTGGGGTGCCGGCCTTGAACACCATCACCAGCAACACGATCAAGTTCACGAGGGGCACCAGGATCAGCAGGACGAACCAGCCGGAGGCGTTGATGTCGTGCAGGCGACGGATGGCGAAGATCACCCCCACGACGGCGGAGACCACCCCGACGAAGATCAGTCCGGCCAGGACCCCGGGGGCCAGGTCCGGCATGACCGGGGTACCGGCGGCATCGAACGTCGGGGTCATCAGGGCCGCGCCGCCGATCAAGAACGTGGCCAACTGGCCGATGACGCCGACCAGGACGGCCCAGGCAAGGTAGCTCAGGCGGCCGAAGCGGCCGGCGGGGGACAGGGGTCCAGTGGTATCGGTCGCGCCGTCGGCAGGTGACCTGAGGTCGGTGTGGGGTGCCTGGTAGGGGTTTGGGGTTGCCATGGTGGCGCTGCTCCTGAGTAGGGTTTGAGTTGTCGCGGCGACACCCAGCCAGTGGACCCTTTCCCCTGATGCTGCAAGTCTTTTGGGGCAGTCAGGCTAATGTCCGTGGCACTGGGTCCCGGCATCCTGCCGGGAGGACGGCCTCGCAGGTGTCCCTGAAACGCGGCACTGGGGTGGCCGGGGCACAGGGTAAGTGATGGCAAGGCCGAGGCATAGCCCCGGCACCACAGGCTCATGCCTTTTCACGGACCGATCTGGGGGACGCGCCGAGTATCCAGGCGCTGCGCCGGGTATTGACCATTTTCAATGCCGCTCCCTGGGGCCGGCCTGTAGCCTCTGCGCAACAGTTAGGGCCACTCCCTACCCCCTACCCGGAGCCAAGAATCCCATGTCGGAACCGTTGCCCGCGCCACGCCTGAGCCACTTTCCCATCACCTTTTTTGCCATGGTCATGGGCCTGACCGGCCTGGCCATCGCCTGGCACAAGACCCAGGCGACCTTCGGTCTGCCGGTCGATGTCGCCACACCCACCCTGGCCCTGTCGGGGGCCCTCTTCGCAGTCCTGATGGTGCTGTACCTGGCCAAACTGTTGCGCCACCCTCAGGCGGTACGCGCCGAACTGAACCACCCGATCCACATCAACTTCTTTCCGACCATCTCCATCGGCCTGATCCTGTTGGCCATCGCCACCTTGCCCCACTGGCCTGGGGTCGCCCGGGTGCTGTGGATCGGGGGCAGTGCCCTGCACCTGTTCCTGACCCTGTATATCATGGGGGTCTGGATGCATCAGGACCACTTCGAGATCCATCACATGAACCCGTCCTGGTTCATTCCGGTGATGGGCAACGCCCTGGTGCCGATCGCCGGCGTCCCCTTGGGGTTCGTCGAGGTCTCCTGGTTCTTCTTCAGTGTCGGCATGCTGTTCTGGGTAATGCTCTTTGCGATCATCCTCTACCGGGTGTTGTTCCATCACCCGCTCCCGGAACGGCTAATGCCGACCCTGTTCATCCTCGTAGCCCCGCCGGCGGTGGGCTTTATTGCCTATATGCAACTGACCGGGGCCCTGGACCCGACGGCCCGGCTGCTGTTCTACAGCGGGTTGTTCCTGACCCTGTTGTTGGCCACCCAGGCGGGGCGCTTCCTGCGTATCCCGTTCTACCTGTCCTGGTGGGCGTACTCCTTCCCGCTCGCGGCCATGACTGTCGCAACCCTGGTCATGTACGAAAAGACAAGGCTGGTCGCCTTCGCCGCGCTGGCCTGGGTCCTGCTGGCCCTGGTCAGCCTGCTGGTGATCTATCTCTTGGTCCGCACGGCCCGGGCCGTGGCGGCCCAGCGCATCTGTGTACCGGCCCATTGAGGCCAAGTTCCAACCACCCCAGAGGACTATCCCTGTGAAACAAACCCTGTTGCAAGAGAAGTACCCGATCTACTGCCTGGAGCTGGACCGCAGCGAGACCAGCTACCAATCCGTAGACGAGATCATGGACTACCTCAAGGGGTGCATCGAGCGCCACGAGGCGGCCTGCTTCATAGGCGACTTCGACCACTATGCCCATACCAGGTCCCTGCCCCAGGGGAGCATCGGCGAGGGCATCCTAGCCGCGCGCAACCTGGTGTTCTGTTTCGGCATTGCCCTCCCCGATGCCCACATGCTGGCGGTGCGTCCGCGCTCCATCGGGGTGGCGGAGACCACCGATGGGTTCCTGATCACCTTCATGGAGGCCCCCATGCCGGTGGCCAACACGGCCATGGAGGCCTGGGCCAAGGGTGTGCGCAACAAGCCCACCGCCAGCGACCCCCAAGGAGAGACAGCATGCGCATCGGCGTAACCAGCCAGAATTTCCGTACCATCACGGGTCACGCGGGCAAGACGCGGCGCTTTCTGGTCTTTGAGGCGGCACCCGGGGAAGCGGCTCGGGAGGTGGAACGTCTCGACCTGCCCCTGGAGATGTCCCTGCACGAGTTCCATGGGGACGATCACCCATTGTTCGGCCTGGACGCCCTGATCACCCAGGGCCACGGCCAGGGGTTCGCCCAGCGCCTTGCCCGGCATGGGGTGCGGGTCCTGGCCACCAGCGCCACCGACCCCCAGGCCGCGGCGGCGGCGCTGGCGGCCGGGGAGCCGCTGCCTGACGCCCTGCCCCATGACCATGATCACGACCACGGTCACGATCATGCCCATGGGCATGGACACGGACACGGGCACGGACAAGCCCAGGCCGTCCGGGTCGGCGACCTGGCCCTGACCCTGGGCCCGCCCAAGGGGCCCTGACCAGGGCCGGCCCCGTCCGCTGCCGGGTCCCGTCCGACCCCGGACTAGCCACTGAGTCCTAGGGGGAATTGCGGATTTCCATGTTCACCGGGGTGCCGGCCACGTATGCTGGCCCCCGCTTCGAACCGAACCCAGCGGCAGCCGAGGCGCCGCCCGTCCGCGACCTGGGCACCGGCCCTGTTGCCACCCCCTCCACCGAGACCCTGGCGAGGCAGACATGCTAGACAGCACCATGATCGAGCTCTCGCGGTGGCAGTTCGCCTCCACCGCCCTGTACCACTTCATCTTCGTGCCCCTGACGCTGGGCATGGTGTGGATCCTGGTCATCATGGAGAGCGTCTACGTGATGACCGGACGCCAGATCTACAAGGACATGACCCAGTTCTGGGGCAAGCTCTTCGGCATCAACTTCGCGTTGGGCGTCACCACCGGCCTGACCATGGAGTTCCAGTTCGGCACCAACTGGTCCTATTACTCGCACTATGTGGGCGATGTCTTCGGCGCCCCCCTGGCCATCGAGGGCCTGATGGCCTTCTTCCTGGAGTCCACCTTCATCGGGCTCTTCTTCCTCGGCTGGGACCGGCTGACCAAGCGCCAGCACCTGGCCGTGACCTTCCTCACCGCCCTGGGTTCGAACCTCTCGGCCCTGTGGATCCTCATCGCCAACGGCTGGATGCAGAACCCGGTGGGCTCGGAGTTCAACTTCGAGACCATGCGCATGGAAATGACCAGCTTCAGCGAGTTGCTGCTCAACCCGGTGGCCCAGGTCAAGTTCGTCCATACGGTGGCGGCGGGCTATGTGGCCGGCTCCATGTTCGTGCTGGGCATCTCCTCTTATTACATGCTCAAGGGGCGCGACCTGGCCTTCGCCAAGCGCTCCTTCTCGGTGGCGGTGGGCTTCGGGGTGGCCGCCATCCTGTCGGTCATCCTGCTCGGCGACGAGAGCGGCTACGAGGTCGGCGACGTGCAGAAGACCAAGCTCGCGGCCATCGAGGCGGAGTGGGAGACCGAGGCGCCCCCCGCGGCCTTCACCCTGATCGGCTTCCCGGACAACGAGACCCAGGAGACCCACGGTGCGATCAAGATCCCCTACCTGCTCGGGCTGATCGCCACCCGCTCCCTGGACACCCCGGTGCCCGGGCTCAAGGACCTGATCGTCGAGCACGAGCAGCGCATCCGCTCCGGCATGATCGCCTACCAGTACCTGGAGCGCCTGCGCGGCGACCAGAACACCGAGGGCAATCGGGCGATCTTCGAAGAGCACAAGGCGGACCTGGGCTATGGCCTGCTGCTCAAGGCCTACACCCCCAACCCCGCCGAGGCCACCGAGGAACAGATCCAGCTCGCGGCCAAGGCGTCCATCCCCGAGGTCGCGCCCCTGTTCTGGAGCTTCCGCATCATGGTCGCCGCCGGGGCCTGGATGCTGCTGTTGATCCTGCTGGGCTTCTACTTCAACGCCAAGCGCGTCATCGAAAAGCAGCGCTGGTTGCTGCGGTTGTTCCTCTACAGCATCCCGGTGCCCTGGATCGCCATCGAGACCGGCTGGTTCGTCGCCGAGTTCGGCCGTCAGCCCTGGGCCATCGGCGAGGTCCTGCCGACCTCCATGGCCGCCTCCAGCCTGACCAGCACCGACCTCATCGTCAGCCTGTCCGGGTTCATCCTCTTCTACACGATCCTGCTGATCATCGAGATGTACCTGATGTTCAAGTTCGGCCGCATGGGACCGAGCGCCCTGCACACCGGGCGCTACCACCACGAACAGTCGTCCGGCGCGGGCACCGCCACCCTGGCCACCCAGCCGCAACGCCATGCCGACCAGGCCCAATAGAGGTATCGCGACATGATCATCGACTACGAAACCCTCAAGCTGGCCTGGTGGCTGCTGGTCGGCATCCTGTTCATCGGCTTCGCCGTCACCGACGGCATGGACATGGGGGTGGGCATCCTGCTGCCCTTCCTCGGCAAGAAGGACGTGGAGCGGCGGGTCATCATCAACACGGTGGGGCCCCACTGGGACGGCAACCAGGTGTGGCTCATCACCGCCGGCGGGGCCATCTTCGCCGCCTGGCCCCTGGTCTACGGGGCGGCCTTCTCGGGCTTCTACTTCGCCATGCTGCTGGCCCTGTTCGGCCTGTTCTTCCGGCCCGTGGGCTTCGACTACCGCAGCAAGATCGCCGACCCGCGCTGGCGCAACGGCTGGGACTGGGGCCTGTTCATCGGCGGCCTGGTGCCGGCCCTGATCTTCGGCGTCGCCTTCGGCAACCTGCTCCAGGGGGTTCCCTTCCATCTGGACAGCATGTTGCGGCCCTATTACACCGGCGGCTTCTTTGGGCTGCTCAACCCCTTCGCCCTGGTCGCCGGCCTGGTCAGCGTCGGTATGCTGACCACGCACGGGGCCATCTGGCTGCAACTGCGCACCGCCGACCCGGTGTCCACCCGCGCCAAGGCCGCGGCCAAGGTCTGGGGCCTGGTCACCATCGTCGCCTTTGCCCTGGCCGGGACCTGGCTGGTGTTCGGCATCGAGGGCTACCGCGTCGTCTCCATGCCGGCCCTGGACGCCCTGCCCAACCCCCTGACCAAGGAGGTGGTGCGCGAGGCCGGGGCCTGGCTGGCCAATTACCAGACCTATCCGCTCACCCTCGCCTTCCCGGTGTTGGGCTTCGTCGGCCTGGGCCTGGCCGTGGTCCTGTCCATGGCCGACCGCCCGGGGCTGGGGCTGGTCCTGAGCAGCCTGGGGATTACCGGGGTCATCATGACCGCCGGGGCGGCCATGTTCCCCTTCATCATGCCCTCCAGCACCAACCCCAACAGCAGCCTGATCGTCTGGGATGCGGTCTCCAGCCACCTGACCCTGGCGGTCATGTTCTGGGCGGCGGTGATCTTCGTGCCCCTGATCATCGGCTACACCACCTGGACCTACTCCAAGATGTGGCGCCGCGTGACGGTCGAGGAGATCGAGTCCCAGGAGCACCTGGCCTACTGAAGTGCGACCGGGGGGCGCCCGGCGCCCCCCGGCACCCAGCCATCGAACCCTATCGACGACAAGTCGGGAGTCACCTATGTGGTACTTCGCCTGGATCCTCGGCGTCCTGCTGGCCCTGGCCTTCGGCATCATCAACGTCATGTGGTACGAGTCAGAGCAGTGCCTGGGGGAGGCCCAGGACCATCTCTGAAGGCTACCATCCACACACCGGGGCGCGACCCGCGCCCCGGTTCCCGCACCCCGCCTGTCCGGCCCCTATCCCGCGCAACCTCCCCGTCTGAACCGACCGCCCTGTCTCAGGGGCGGTCGGTCTCTCGCCTGAACGGCCTTCACCCCCTAAACGTTTTTTATCGGGTCGATAAAATATCCCTTGCTATATTAGTTATCGCTGATATACTGATCACCAGTCGAGGCAGCCGGGCCTGACGAACAACAAACTCACAACACTCCAAGAGAAAAAAGACCATGAATAAGATCGTCAAGCTTGCTGCTGCTGCCGCCCTGATCGCCGTCTCCGCTTCTGCCTCCGCCTGGGGCCCCTTCAATTCCGACCGTGGCTACGGTAATGGCTACGGCAATGGGATGGGCGACTGGATGAATGACTTCTTCGGTGACAGCATGGGCGACGGCACCGGCGACTTCGACATGAACATGAACGCCTCCGGCGCCGGCAACGGGCGCGGCTATGGCCGCGGCTACAACCGCTACCAGGGTTACGGCTACGGCAATGGCTACGGCTACCAGGGCTACGGTCCTTACGGCGCGCCCTACGGTGCCCCGGCCCCCTACGGCTACGCCCCGATGCCCCCGATGCCCCCAGTCGCGCCCCAGGCCGCGGCCGCCCAGGTCGCTCACTAAGGTCTGACCCCGAGGCGCATCGGCGCCTCTCGGTCGACATAAAGGCCCCGCGGACCTCTGGTCCGCGGGGCCTTTTTGGGTGGAGCGGATTGCCTGGGCTTGAGGGATAGCCCCGGCTCGCCTTATCCCGCCTGGGGCGCGACAATCTGGATCCGGTCCACCCAGTGCCTGCGCCAGCCCATGCCCGATCCCCAGCCCACTCCCTTGCCCGATCCGGCCGACGAACTCGTCTCCCTCCAGGGGCGCATCGGTCACGCCCATCTGCGTCAGCGCCTGGGGCTGGAGGAGGACCACGAGGTCTTTTCCTTCCGACGGCCCTGGGGGCACTTCTTCTACCCGGAGAACTGGTACTCGGTGCATGGGCTGATCCGCCAGGCCCTGCGCCTGGCGGGGCTCTACGAGCGCGCCCAGCGCAACGCCCGCACCATCCGCCTGGTCCACAACACCCTACCCCTGGCCGGGCTGCCCGCTCCCTTCGAGGGGCTGCGGGTCCTGCATCTCAGCGACCTGCACACGGACCTGGACCCGCGCATCACCCAGGCCATCGCAGAACGGGTGCAGGGGCTGGACTATGACCTGTGCGTGCTCACCGGGGACTACCGGGCCAAGACCTATGGCCCGGTCGGCCCTGCCCTGGCGGGCATGGGCATCATCCGCGCCCAGTTGCAGGGTCCGATCTATGCCGTGCTCGGCAATCACGACAGCATCCGCCTGGTCCCCGGGCTCGAGGACATGGGCATCCGGGTACTGCTCAACGAGTCGGTGGCTATAGAGCGGAACGGGGCCCTGCTGCACCTGGTCGGGATCGACGACGCCCACTATTACCAGGTCCACAACATCCACCAGGCGGTCGCCGGGATAGCGCCGGACGCCTGCACCCTGTTGCTGTCCCACACCCCGGAGGTCTACCGGCATGCCGCCCACGCCGGCTTCCGGGCCATGCTCTGCGGCCACACCCACGGCGGTCAGATCTGCCTGCCCGGCGGCCATGCCCTGATCTGGGACTCCCCCTGCCCGCGGCGCCTGGCCGGCGGACCCTGGACCCAAGGGGAGATGAGCGGTTACACGTCCCTGGG
Source organism: Lamprocystis purpurea (assembly GCA_020718945.1). Classification (GTDB taxonomy): domain Bacteria; phylum Pseudomonadota; class Gammaproteobacteria; order Chromatiales; family Chromatiaceae; genus DYRB01. The sequence goes on from DYRB01000050.1 coordinate 7,943, forward strand.
CTCGGGCAGCTCGGTGGTCAACGCCCGGCTCAACTGCCTGCCCGAGGTCACCCTGCACAC
>DYRB01000050.1:8102-11948 GCA_020718945.1 Lamprocystis purpurea
CCCGGACCCCGCGCAGCCGCCGGCCCAAAGGGGTCAGAACCAGATCAAGGATGACGAAGGCCCCGACGACCAGGGCCAGGTCCACCCAGCCCAGACCTAGTTCGGCCTTGGCCAGCAGGGCCGGGATCAGGGCCTCCGGGATCTGATCGAGCAGCGGGACCGAGGCCCCCGAGGTCAGACCCAGGCGGCGCTTGGCGAAGCTCGCCAACAGGTCGCCGAGGGCGGCACCCAGACCCACCAGCAACCCCAGCCCCCAGGTCAGACCCAGGGCCAGGGCCCCCAGGGCCCCACCCAGCAGGCAGGCCACCAGCCCGCGCCAGGTCTTGTGGGGACCCAGCAGCGGTCGGCCGTCCCCCAGGGTGAGCCCAAGGTCCAGGGCCCGGGCCGGACCCAGTACCAGGCCGAGCAGGGCCGGCAGGCCATTGGCCAGCAGGATCAGGGCGAGCAGGATCAGGGGTAGGGACCAATCCGCGGGCATGGTGGGCCTTGACCTCCTGGGCCAGGCTCAGGGCTGGCCGGTCGGGGCCGCAGCGGCGCCCCCGCGGGCCGCGGATGCCGGGACCGTGGTCAGGCCCAGGGACTCCCAGTCCTGAAGCCCGCCGCGGTACCACTTGAGCTTGGTCGGCGGGTAGCCCAGGTCCAGCAACGCCTTGATGTTAGTGGGGGACTGGCCGCACCAGGGGCCGTTGCAAAACAGCACCAGGGTCTTGGCCCCAGCGAAGCTCCAGATCCCGTCCCGCCGCAAGGCCCGGAATTCCAATTCCAGCAGGTCGGCCACGTCTGTGGGCGTCGCCTTGGCCGGGTCCAGGCGATCGTAAGGGACATTCACCGCCCCCGGGATGGTGCCCCGTGCCGTCCACTCCGGGGTGCGGGAGTCGATAACCAGGACGCTGTCATCCCCCGCCGCCGCCTTACGCAAATAGCCGATGAGTTCCAGTTCACCGATGGTCTCCACCCCCCCGGGCATGTGCATGGGCTGGATGCAGTAGGGCGGACAGGGCCGCGCCGTCTGGTCATAGGGGGGCTCGATGCGGTGGGTCGGGTCCTGGTAGCGCAGCAGGTTGATCGGGCGCCCTGCGTGGCGGACCTCGGCATAGGGCAGGCCCTCGCTGATGCGCACCCGCAGGTCGTCCAGGTCGTAGACGTCCGCCCTGGTGTCCGCAGCCTGCCCCGGGGCAGCGGCGAGTAGGCAAAGCAGGGCCGGGGCGAGCAGCCTGCCTGGATGGTGCATGGGGACTCCTCCTCTGCTAGGGGTGGGGGTATCTGGGCACGGGGCGTCCCTCCGTCGGGACTGCCGACCGGCCCGACGAGGGAAGAGTGCCGGCCCGGGGCAACGATTCAAGACCGGGCCCCAGGCCCGATCTTGGCCTGGACCTCGGCCCACAGGGCCACATAGGCCGCCGTCGCCGGGCAGATCGGGGCATAGGCGGGCAGGGGCAGGCGGTGGACGCCCATGTACTCCAGTTCCGCGGCCAGGGGGATGGCGTTGACCAGGGTCTGCGGGTAGCGTCGGGCCACCCGCTCCATCACCCCGGTCTGCAACGGCATCTGCGGGTCCACCATGGAGAAGAACGGCGCCACCCGCAGGTCCCGGGCGTGGCCATAGTCTTCCAGGAACACCATGAGCTGGTCCAGGGTACGCACCGACAGGGTCGCCGGGACCGTGGGTACCAACAGCAGGTCCGCGGCGCGAAAGACGTTTTCCGAGAGCAGGGAGATGCTCGGCGGGCAGTCGAGGAAGACAATGTCGTACTCCTCCGCCAGGGGCCGCAACAGGCGCAACAGTTGCCGGGTCGGACGCTTCGCATCCTCCAGCAGCAGGTCCATGTTGCGCATAGAGAAATCCCCGGGGAGCAGGTCCAGGCGGGGGAAGTCGGTGGCCTTGACCAGGTCGTCCAGGTCGGCGTGGCCGCGGGCCAGGGACTTGCCCCCGCCCTTCACCTGGGGCTTGACCCGCAGGTAGAAGGTCGCCGCGGCCTGGGGGTCCAGGTCCCAGATCAGGGTCCGCGCCCCCCCGGCGGCGGCCAGATAGGCCAGATTGACCGCGGCGGCGGTCTTGCCCACCCCGCCCTTGATGCTGTAGACGCCGACGATGTTCAAGGCGTCGCCTCTGGCAGTGGCGCCGCCGGGGCCTGGAAGAGCCCGCGGAACAGGGCCCGGCCCGCGTCGGAGTCGAAGCCGCGGAAGGTCTCGGCGAAGGTGGTCCGGGCCGCCTCCCGCCGCCGCAACAGGTCGGCCACCAGGGCCCCCATGGCGAGCAGGGCCGGGATGCCAGCCGCGCCCTCGGCGGACATGCGCCCGGCCAGTTCCCTCAGGTGGTCGGCCTGGACCGCCAGGTCCTGGAAGTTGCCCAGGTTGTCGAGCAGGACCTTGAGCAGCTTGATGGCCCCGCCTATGTCCTCGCCGGGATAGAGACTCTGAAAGAATTCCATGAGATAGCGGAGCTTCTTGCAGCTCTTGCGCAACTCGTGCATCTCCTCGGCGGGGGACCCGGGCCCTATGGCCAGGCCCTCCTTGCGCACCCGCCGGACCATGCGCCAGATGCGCTCGTCGGCCAGGGCCTTGACCGGACGGGCGGCGTTCGGAACCAGGTCGCGCGCAGCGCGCTCCATGTCTCCCTCGCCCACTGGGAGAGGGCCGGGGTGAGGGTGGCGGCCGGGGCCGCTGGCAGGCTCCAGCCCCACCGCGGCGGGGGTGCTCAGGGCCTGCCGCCAGTCGCGCACCAGGTCGGCCAGGGTCGCCGAACCCAGGTCTGCGGTGAGCTGGGCCTGGGCCTCGTCATAGTGCGACAGGACATAGGCCCTCAGGGGCTCCAGGTCGGCGCCCATGGAGGCCGGCAGGCTCGCCTGGTAGGCGTCGAACTCCAGCAGGTAGACGTCCAGGTCCCGCACCGGCCCGGTCACTTGCTGAAGCCAGGCGAAGCGGGCCTTGAAGTCGTCGGTCACCGCCGCGGGCAGGACCCCGGGGATCTGGGTCAGGGCCGCCCGGGTACGGCGGGTCGCCACCCGCAGGTCGTGGAGGAACTCGCTGTCCAGATTGGCCTGGGCCCCGGGGATGTTGGCCTCCAGGGTATCGAGCAGGCCGAGCAGGATCTCCCGGGCGGCGGCATCGGCCCGCTGGGCCGGGTCCAGGCGATAGGCGAGCTTGGACGAGTAGCCCCCGGGGGCCCGCTCGGCCGCGTCCAGGGCCTCGGTGAGCAGGGGCCGGGGGGCGGGCTCCAGGGCCAGCTCGGTGCCCAGCCAGTGGGCAAGGGCGCGGGCCTGGGCCTCGTAGCCCTTCAGGGGCAGGACGCGCAGCCGCGGCGGCAGGTCCCGTTGGGGGCCGGGCAGGTGGGCGCACTCTATGCTCAGACGCACCAGGGTCTTGTCCTCCTCATCGAGCAGCCGCAGCACCCGGGTCTCGATCTGCAGCTCGACCACCGGGAGCAACCGGCGCACCCCGACGGCGGCCAGGACCTGCCCCCGCAGCGGGCCCGGAGGCAGGTCCTGGGCGAGCCCCGGGGGACCGGAAAGGGCCTGTTCCAGCGCATCCCCGGCGTCGGCCCCGGTGTCGGCCAGGCCCTGCCAGCGCAACCACAGGGCCCCGGCCTCCTGTCGTTCCTCGAGCAGGGCCCCGGCCAGGTAGATGCCCCAGTCGAAGCTGTCCAGCAGCCTTACCCGCGCCGGTCGGACCGGCTCCTCCAGGCAACGCCAGCCGCCGCGGTCAAGGGATTGGGTCAGGGCGGCCTGGTCGCCGCCCTGGAGCAGGTAGTCCTTGGATAGGTCGTACATCTTGGGTCCTCGCCGGTCGCAATCGGGTGGATTATGACCAATCCGCGGGCCCCTGTCCGGTCCGCATGCCAGGCCC
>DYRB01000051.1:0-1117 GCA_020718945.1 Lamprocystis purpurea
CCGACGCCATGACCCACCCGGACGGCATGCAGATCCGCGTCACCCGCCAGGAGATTGGGCGCATCGTCGGCTGTTCCCGGGAGATGGCCGGGCGGGTGCTCAAGAGCCTGGAGGAGCAGGGCCTGATCGCCGTGGCCGGCAAGACCATAGTCGTCTTCGGGACCCGCTGACCCCCGCCCCGCTGCCGCAAGCCCTGCGGCAGCGTTCACCGTAGAAAGGGTAATTCGGCCGCAAATTACGCAAATTTACGCAAATGGGTCAGTCAGTTGGGCGCAGTCCGCAGGTCGCCCGCGGGGTGAACCGGAGCCCAACACGAAGTCCTTGTTTTTTGCGTCTATTTGCGTTCATTTGCGGCTCAACTGCTTTTCTTGGGTTCACCCCAAAGTCGGCTAGGCGCCTGCCGCGGCAACGTGGTCGAGGCTGATGTCTTCGCAGGCGATTTGAAGGTAATTGCCCTGGATGAAGTCGGCGCGGCAGCTCCATACCCGGGTGACGGCCTCGGCGATGCAGGTGTGTACCCCGGCGCGCCGGAAGATGCCGAACAGGGCCTTGGCGCAGGCCTTCTCGGCGCGGGCCATGACCGACAGGCGCTCGATGTGGGACAGAAGCTTCTCCGTGCCGCGCTTGGCGATCACCGCCTGGGGTAGGGTTGGTCATTGCGTCCCCATGGTGCCACCGTCAGGCGTTTAGCTTACCCAACATCCTGGCCGGCTGGGTCGCCTCCACGCAACCTGAGTGGTCTGGCTAACCGCCGCAGTGGCTCGCCTGGGCCTTCATGCGCCTGACGATGGCGTAGACCCCGACATGGCGGTTGGGGCTCAGGTGGTCTTCCAGGTGCAGGCCCTGGAACAGGGCGTCCACGTCCAGGGCCTCGATCTGCGCGGCGGTCTTGCCGGAGAAGAGCCCCACCAGGATCGCGACCACGCCCTTGATGATGGCCGTATCGCAGTCGCCGGTGAAGGTCAGGGCCTCGCCGGTCGCGTCCTGACGATGGGCGGCGGTGTGCACCGTGCTCATGCACTCCTTGACCCGGTTGGCCTCGACCTTGTCCGCGGCGGGCATGGGGGCGAGGCGCTCGCCCAGCTCGACAAGGTATTGGTAGCGCTGGTCCCAGTCC
>DYRB01000051.1:1217-11943 GCA_020718945.1 Lamprocystis purpurea
GGTCGGACATGGGGCTAGACGCTGAAGGACTCGCCGCAGCCGCAGGTCGCCTTGACCTTGGGATTGCGGAACTCGAAGCCCTGGTTGAGCAGGCTGGTGCGCACGAAGTCCACCTCCAGGCCGTCGATCTGCTCCAGGCTCGCCTGGTCCACGACGACCTTGACCCCGTGACTTTCGAAGACCTGGTCGTCGGGGCCTAGGGTGTCGGCGTAGTCCACCACATAGGCGAACCCGGTGCAGCCGCTCTTCCTGGTGCCCAGGCGCAGGCCCAGGCCCTGGCCGCGCTTGTGCAACATATCGGCGACGTGACGCGCGGCGGCGTCGGTGAGGAGTACGGCCATGGATCTGTGCCTCTGGTTCGGATGGCGGGGCGGCCCCGCTGGGCCCTTCCCGGTGTACTCCAGAGTTGGCCGCGCCGCGGCCGATTTCAAGCTAGTGCCGCTGACTGACCGCCCCAGGCCCGGCCACCGAGGCCATGTCCATCAGACCGGCCATGAGCAGGCCGCGACCGCTTAAGTCTACGGTCTCGATCAGGGCCTGTTTGTCCCCCGGGTCCAGGGGCAGGTGGGCGCACAGCAGGTTGACCAGTTCGGCATCGCCCATCTTTTCCACGTCGTCCCAGGGGACCTCGACCCCGCGCAGGGTGCAGTAGGCGCGCAGCGAGGTCATGAAGGCCCCCCGCGCCGGCAACCCCTCCTCGGCGGCGTGGAAGTCGATGGCAAAGCGCTCCCAGTCCGGGCGTACCCGTCGGTAGCCCCGGCGCATGGGCAGTTCCTCGGCGACCTGGAAGCGGCAGACCCCGGTCAGGATCAGGATGATGCGCCCGTCCGGGGTCTCGCTGTAGGAGGTGATGCGCCCGGCGCAACCCACCGGGTGGATCTCCGGGGTCGCCTCTCCCCCCGGCTCGGTGCGCGGCTGGAGCATGCCGATCAGGTGCTCGGCCTTGAGGGCGTCCTCCACCATGGCCAGGTAGCGCGGCTCGAAGATGCTGAGGGGCAACTGGACGGCCGGCATCACCACGGCCCCGGCCAAGGGGAATATGGACAACTCCCGGGGCAGGTCACTGAACTTGGGTATGAAGGGGTTGACGGGCATGCTTGGGTCCTGTGCGCGGAGGCGATGTGCCGCCCCGATGTGGCCAACATGGGGAGGCCTGGGGCCGGTTCCCAGGGGCGGATCAGTCCGTCGGCCCGAAGTTCATGCCAATGGACAGGCGCAGCCGGCCGCTGTGGTTGGCCTCTACCCAGTGGGGCAGGTCCGGCGGGAAGAACAGGAAGGTCCCAGGGGTCGGCGCCAGGCGGACCAGCAGGGGGCCGTCGCGCAGGATCAGGTCGCCGCTCTGCACCGGGGCGGCGACATAGTAGACGCCGGAGAGCAGTTCGTCGTGCTCCTCGTGGGTATGCTCGCTGGTGGTGTTGCCGGCCTCCATGGCGTTGAGCCAGAAGCCGCAGCGCAGGGGGCCGGGCAGACCCAGGATGTCGCGGGCCAGGGCCTCCGCACTGGAGAGCACCTGTGCCAGCCCGGGGACTTGGCCGCGGTCCAGGTAAAGGTTCTCGAAGCGCCCGGCGATGAAGTGGCTGCGGTGGCTGAAGTCGGTCTCGGCGAGCCCGGCGTAGCCGGCCAGGATCTGCGCATTGAGGTCTTCCGCGCCCGCCAGGCGGGCCTGGTGCAGGGGGGTGCTGGTCCAGAGTTGGGAGTCGGTGTGGGCGTTCATGTCAACAGTGCGACGGCGAGGGCTCTAGGCTGGGGCATGACTGGGGTCCGGCGGCGGTGGTTCGGTCGCGGCGGCGGGGAACAACCGGTCCATCTCGCTACGGCTGCGGGTCAGGCAGTCTTCGATGGACACGCCCATGAACCAGTTGCCGGTCAGGGCCAAGCGGCTCCCGGCCAGGCAGCCGTCGAGTCGGCGGACCAGGTCGCCATGGCCCTTGCGGAGCGCCGGCAGGCGGTTGGCGACCTGGACCGTCTCGACCACCCGGTCGGTGCCGACTCCCAGGGCCCGGCACGCCCGCTTGGTCTGGTCCTCCTGGTTCAGGGCGCCCGGGCGGAAGTGGAAGGCGAAGCCGCGCCACAGCGGGTCGGGGCGGTAGTCCCGGGACACCGCCGAGTAGAAGCTGTCGTCCACCGCGATCAGACCGGCGAGCGGCGGCAGGTGGCGCTCGAGCAGGTCGTGTTTGGGGATGGCCAGCACCAGGGTCTCGATCTGCGCCACGCCAATGCCCCGGGCCAGCGTCGCCGCCTCGTCCAGCCCGGCGGGGATCAGGGCGGCGGCGGCGTCTGGGGGGACGGCCAGGGTCAGGGCGTCGCAGACCATGACCCCGCCGTCGGCCAGTCCGACCCGGAACCCGGCACCGACCCGGGCGACCTCGACGATGTCCTGGTGCAGCCGAACCCTCAGCCCCTCCTGGTCGGCGATGGCTTGGGGGATTTCGCCCAGGCCCTGGGGCAGGGTGAAGCTCTTGGGCAGGTCCTTGCGTCTGGGCTTCTTGCGGAACAGCAGTTCCGCGGGGAAGTCGTCGGGGGGCTGGCAGACCACGGCCTGGAAGGCGGGACCGAACAGGTCGCGGTAATTGCGCCGGCCTAGCCCAGCCCCATAGAACTCCGCCAGCCCCTTGCCCTCCCGCGTGCAGACGAACAGGCGCGGCAGGGACAAGGCCAGTTCGAGGGGATGGACGGCTGAGGCCAGGGTGCGGCGCTCCCCGTCCCGCCACAGCCGGAAGGGGACGCGCTGCTTGGGGGCGAGCAGGGGGATCAGGCCCAGGTCATCGAGGATGCCGAGCAGGTGGCCATAGCTGTTGTAGCAGGTGTGGCCGCCGGCCTCGGTCCAGAATCCGTCGCAGGCTTCGAAATGGTGGCTGTGGAGGGTGCCGCCGACCCGCCCGCCACGCTCCAGGATCAGGGTCTCGATGCCCCGGCGGGCGGCGAAATGGGCGGCCCCGAGGCCGCTGATGCCGCCCCCTATGACCACATGGGGAAAATGCTCGATCATCGGCGGCTCACTCGTCGAGGTCTCGCGCCTGGCGGGGGGCCCGCGGCTCCGCCGGGACCAGGGCGAGGTGGCTGATGTCCGGGATGGGTCTGGGCGGCGGTTCGGCCGTGCAGTCCTCCAGGGTCCAGTTCTGCCCCGGGACCAGGCTCAGGGCGGCGGTGTCGATGTCGCGCGGGGCGACCGGGACCACCTCCTCCACATTCGCCCCCGGCGGGGCCAGGGTCAGGCCGCCCGGATCGCCGGCAGGCTGTGGGGCGGGCTGGGGGCCAGACTCCGACGCGGCCGATGGGGTCTCGGCGGTGTCGGGGCTGGGCGTCAGGCGCAGGATGGCACCGGCAGCGCGGAAGGCGTCGCGGTAACGGGTGGCGGTGGCGGCGTCCAGGTTGCGCTTGATCAGCATGGGCTGGCCGCTGAACAGCCGCTCCAGGGTCTCAGGGGAGAGCCGGAGCAGGTCGCGCAGGCGCTCGCGCACGGTGGACGCCTCGGCCCCTGGGACTAATGCTCCGGCAAACTGGATATCGAACCTGCTCTCTGCCATGACGGTCATCTCGGTTGACGTGCGTCGCCTGGGTGACCGGGCGTCGCCGGGCTGCGGCGGCCCTGCCGTGGAGACGGTGACGGCCAGCACTGGGGCATGGGCCTGCGGGCCGCGGCCAAGTCTACTGCAATAGTGCCCCGAAACGAACGCCGCAGGTCCGCTCGCAGCCCTGTGCGCGGCCTGGGGAATACCAGGGCCCTGACATATAATCCGGGTCCTGTCGCGGGGCGATGCCGGCGGCCAGGGCCTTTCCATCCAGGGCAGCCGGTCGCGGTCGGCACCCTGCCCAACACCAGCGCGGCCACCGGTCGCTGTATGCACAGATGGGGTTTGCAATGTACGGGATTTGCGGGTGGTTCGGGACCGTTGGGGATGCGGCGACCTCGGAGGCGGTCCTCGACGCCATGCTGGGCGACTGCGGGGGCCCACGGGGCCCGGGCGGGGTCTGCGTCGGGGTAGGCATGGGCCAACTCGCCGCCCTCGCCGGACCGGCCGGGGCGGAGCGGGTGTTCGCCGACGCCGGGGTGCTGGTGGCCATGTCCGAGACGGTGCGCGAGGCCGGGAGCGGGCGCCCCTTGGGGGCCCGCGAGCTGGTCGATCTGTATCGGGAGCACGGTGCCGCCCTGCCGGAACGCCTGCGCGGCAGTTTCGCCCTGGCGGTGATCGACCGGGAGAATCGCCGCCTGCTGCTGGCGGTAGATCGGATCGGCGCCCGCCCGCTGTATCTGGTGCGCACCGGCGAGGCCATCGCCTTCGCCTCGCGCTTGGGCGCCCTGCGCCGTATCCCCGGGTTCCGCCCTGAGATACCGCGCCAGGCCCTGTTCGATTACCTTTATCTACATATGATCCCGAGCCCGGGGACTATTTACGCAGGCGTCGAGAAGCTGCTGCCGGCCCAGGCCATCGGCTTCTCGGCCGCCGGACGCGAGGCCCGGTTCTACTGGCAGATGCCCTATCAGGACGACAACCACGCCAGTTTCAGGGACCTGCGCGAGGAGTTCCGCACCCTGCTGCCCCAGGTCGTGGCGCGCGCCGCCGGGGAGGGCCAGGGGGTGGGGGCCTTCCTGAGCGGCGGGACGGACAGCTCCACCGTGGCCGGGACCCTGAGCGGCTTGCGCGATAAGCCGGTCTCGACCTACTCCATGGGCTTTGCCGCCCAGGGGTTCGACGAGATCGAGTACGCCCGCATCGCCGCGCGCCACTTCCGCACCCGATCCAACGAGTACTACGTCACCCCCGAGGACGTGGTGGAGAGCATTCCCGCCGTTGCTGGTTACTGTGACGAGCCCTTCGGCAACGCCTCCATAGTCCCGGCCTACCTGTGCGCCCGCTTCGCCCGATTCGACGGGACCTCCTGCCTGCTGGCCGGGGACGGCGGGGACGAGATCTTCGGCGGCAACGAGCGCTACGCCACCCAAGCGGTCTTCGAGCGCTACGGGCGGGTCCCCTATCTCCTGCGCAAGGGTCTGATCGAACCCGCCGCCGCCCTGTTTCCCTTCGGCAGTCACATCACTGCCGTGCGTAAGGCCAGGAGCTACATAGCCCAGGCCAATGTCCCCTTGCCGGATCGCTTCGAGACCTACAACTTTCTCCACCGCACCCCGTTGGCGGAGGTCTTCGACGCCGATTTCCTGGCCTCGGTGGACGCTGACCTACCCCTGGTCAATTTGCGGGAGGTCTATGGGCGCACTGCCTCTCAGGCCACCGTCAACCGCATGATGCACCTGGACCTGAAAATCACCCTGGCGGATAACGACCTGCGCAAGGTCAGCCAGGCCTGCGGCCTGGCCGGGGTGGACGTCGCCTATCCCCTGCTGGATGACGACCTGATGGAGTTTGCCGCCCGGGTCCCGCCGGCCATGCAGGTTAAGGGCGCGCGGCTGCGCTGGTTCTTCAAGCAGGCCCTGGCGGACTTCTTGCCCCAGGAGATCCTCGACAAGAGCAAGCACGGCTTCGGGTTGCCGGTGGGCCTCTGGATGGCCGAGCACCCCCAGTTGAGCGATTTGGCCGGGGACAGCATTTCGGCCCTGCGCCGTCGCAATATCCTCAAGGCATCCTACATAGACTGGATTCAGGCCCAGCATGCCGGGGCCCACGCCTCCTACTACGGGGTCATGCTGTGGATATTGGTCATGATGGAGCAGTGGTTGGACCACCACGGCCATTGAGGCAAAGAGGCCGGGTGCGGCACTCTCCCCCGCATGAAAAGTATCCGGCTCTACCGGGATGCCCCGGAGTGGGTCAGGAATGCGGCGGTCAACCACTTCGGCAAGGGCACCGTGTTCCTCCGGCCCCAGTTGGCCCGCCCTAAGGTGGCCTTAGGCCGCCTGATCCCCAGGCCGGCCTGACACCGCCTTCCCCCTGGCGCGGGCCTGGCCCGGCGCCCGTCCCCGCATCTCCGGCTGTCAGTTGATCGCCTCGCCTGCTATGGCCTCAGGCCCCACCCCCAGGGCGACCAGCCCCTCGGTCAGCAGGTCCACCTCGTGCCCGGGTCCCGCCAGGTAGAAGCGCATGGCGGAGGGCTCCGGGTAGTCCGTCGCCAGGGTGGCCAGCACCTGGGCCGCGCCGGACTCGCCGGGTTCGGTCGGGGCTAAGGGGGTGTAGCGGAAGTTGTCCAGGGAGTCGGTCATGGCCCGGCACCAGTTGACCAGGTGGTGACCCCGAGGCAGGGCGCCGGCCCAATAGAGGTGGAATGCCTCTATGGAATCTATGGAGACGGCGTGCTCCAGGAGGCTTTTGATGGGGGCTATGCCGTCGTCCAGGGCGATGAAGACTGCGGGTTCTGGGGACCCCTCACGCAGCACGAAGTCGCCGACTGGTCCTGTCAGGGTGATCATCTGGTGGGCCGCCAGCCCGGTGAAGGCGGCTTCCGCCAGGGCATCGCCGGGGCGGCGGCGCACAAAGAACTGGAGATTGCGCCCGTTGCAGGGGCAACTGGCGATGGGCAGTTCGCCGCTGGCCCCATCCTCCAGGGTCAGTCGGGCGCGCTGCCCGGCCATGAAGCGCAGGGTCTGGGTACGCGGGGTCTGGACCTGGATCAGGAGCAGGTCCTCGCCTGCCGGCTCCAGCTTGCGCACCGCGGCGCGGATCTCCTGGAGCGGCAGGTCGGTCGCGTCCAGGGCCTCGGCCGCCTCCAGCACCAGGTCCGTCACCGCGGTGTTGGCGCAGGTGAGTACATAGCCCATCTGCTTCTCGCGCTCGCTCAGGACATAGTCGTGGTCGGTCGTCTTCCACACCTCGCCGCTGACCACCCGCGCCTTGCAGGCCCCGCAGTTGCCGCTGGAGCAGCCGTAGCTGAGCTTGAGCCCGGCGCGCACCGATGCCTCAAGGATGGTCTCGCTGCCCTCGCAGAAGAACTCGTGGCCGCTGGGGATGATCTTGATGCTGGCTGACATGATGCGTAGGAAGCTGTCTTTGGCGAAGAGCTGCGCCCGGCTGTCGGGCTGGGGGTGCTCGGCCAGGGCCCGGCGCTCCGCGGCGAGCCAGGCCAGGACCTCGCCCACGGCGGCTTGCGCCGCAGCGGCGTCGGCGGCCGGGGCATCGGCGATGTCTGCCAGGCGCAGGGTCAGGGCGTCGAACAGTTCCTCGGCGGCGTCCAGGGCCGCGACCTTCTGCACCAGGGTGTCGGCCAGGCCGCGCAGCCGCGACAACAGGACCCGGGGGCTCGGCAGCACGGCATCCGCGCGCTGGTCGCGCGGGACAGCCGCGGCCTTGATGGCCTCGGCCTGTTCGAAGCCCTTGTCGCGGTCGAGGCGGATATTGGGGTAGATGCGCAGCAGATCGCTGATGCGTACCGCGCCCTCGAAGGTCTCCACGTCCCCCTGGCGGATGCGCCGCTGCAACTCCGCGCGTGTAACCTCGGCCAGACGGGCGGCACGCGAAAGGGTCAGCAACTCAGGCATGGGGCTTACTCCTCGGTGGCTGGGAACGATGGGAGGGGGAACGCTATCACAGCCTCCGCGGTGCGGCGACCGGGAGGAAGTCGGCCGCAAATGAACGCAAAAAAACGCAAATGGCTCAGCAGCTTGACCATCGCCCTCCGGTCACCCGCAAGGTGCGCCCGCATCCGACCACAAGTCATTGTTTAGTTGCGGTTATTTTCATTCGTTTGCGGCTGAACTGGTCCGCTTGGGTTAACTCGGGCGGCGGCCCGCCAGGCGCTTCTTGATGGCCTCGCACAGCCGGGCGTCCTTGACCATGTACTCGCCCTGGACCTGGGTGAAGCCGTTGCGGGCATAGAAGGCCTTGACTCGGGCGATCTCCGCCTCGGTCGAGACCTTGGCGTGGTCCTCGCGGAGCGGCAGGGCCTTGAGGGCGATCAGGCAGCGCACCAGGTCGATAGTGGCCCCGAGGCGGTGCAGCAAGGTGGTCCCGACCCCACGGCCGCGAAACTCGGGCTCCACCCACAGCTCGGCGATGTAGGTCAGGCAATCGCACTCCTCGGCGGCAAGCTCCGAGGCGGGGAGCAGGCAGCGCCCATCGCCGAGGACAGCGGCGGCGAAATCGGCGATCTCCGGGGTCAGGGATTCCAGCAGCAGGTCCTGGCCAAGGCCGTCCTGCAGGGCGGAGACCAGGTCGATGCGGTGGCCGCGGATATTACCCACCGGGCGCTCGTCGCCCAGGGCATCGTCCCAGGCGATGGCCTGGCCCTCGAAGGCGAGCACATAGGGGCCGACTGGGGTATCCGCGGCCGACTTCAGGGTGAAGGCGAATTCGATGTCGTCGGGTAGGGATTCGGGGGTCATGGCTGCGGCCCGCTGCTGGGGTAGTTGCCGGGGAGGCTGGCGATGCCGGCCCGGCTCTGGCATTGTGACCGCTGGCGCTGTCCCTGCCAATTGGCGGGGGCGTAGCGGCGACGAATACGACAGCGGCAGGGTCTGCCTCGGCGCCGGGGTGGGCCCAAGGTCGCGAGCGATGGAGGTGGAAGTTGGACGAAGGCATCTATGATCGGCTCCTGGAGCGGCTACGCGGCTTCAAGACGGTGAGCGTGGCCTTTTCCGGCGGGGCCGACAGTGCCCTGCTGCTGGCCGCCGCCCGCGACACCCTGGGCGACCGGGTGCTGGCCCTCACCGCGGTGGCCCCCTACATGGTACGGCAGGAGGTCGCCGACGCCCTGGCCCTGGCCGGGGAACTGGGGGTGCGCCACCAGTTGGTGGAATTGCCCATGGCCGAGGGCATGGACGACAACCCGCCGGAGCGCTGCTACCTGTGCAAGCGCGCCCTCTACGGGCAATTGATCGCGGTGGCCCAGGCCGAGGGCTTTGCCCCGGTCCTCGACGGCAGCAATGTGGACGACCTACAGGACTATCGGCCGGGGCTGCGCGCCCTGGGGGAACTCGGGATACGGAGCCCCTTTCTGGAGTGCGGCATCGGCAAGGCCGAGGTCCGCCGCCTGGCCAAGGCCCTGGGTCTGCCGACCTGGCGCAAACCGACTAACACCTGCTTGCTGACCCGCATGCCCTTCGGGCGCAAGGTGACTATGGAGACCCTGCAACGCATCGAGGAGGCAGAGCGGCTGCTGTTGGCGCGCGGCTACGACTGGGTGCGCGTCCGTTGTCATGGCGAACTGGCCCGTATCGAGGTGGCCGCTGGGTCGCGTGCCCGGCTTCTGGACGAGGCCGACGCCATCATCGCCGGCCTGGAGGCCCTGGGCTTCCGTTACGTGACCCTGGACCTGCGTGGCTATCAGCTCGGGAGTATGAACGTCCCCGGTTGACCCCGGTCTAGCCCAATCTGTAGTGCTTCTCCACCGGCTCCAGAACCTTCCAGGTGCAGGACAGGCCGGCGGGGAAGGTGATCAGGTCACCACGGGCGAAGGTCTGGGGCTCGCCCCCCGCCGGGGTCACGGTGAAGCGCCCGCGCAGTATGTAGCAGGTCTCCGTCTGGTCGTAGCTCCAGGGAAACTCCGCCACGCCCTTCTTCCAGACGGCCCAATGGTCCACCCCCAGGACCTCGAGCTTGGCAGGAGAGGGCTTGTGTTCGCAGCAGATGTCCAGGTCGGTCATGGGTGGCTCCGGGGCCAGGTGCAGTGGCCCGCAAAATGGGCCGGTCGGAGGGGTATTGCAAGACCGGCGGGCTTGTCCGGCCCCGGGGGTTGCGCGACACTCCCCCCATGCGCGAGTCCCTCGACAACCTGGCAGTGGAACTCGGTCGGCGGCTATCCGCCGCTGGCCTCGCCCTGGCCACCGCGGAGTCCTGCACCGGGGGTTGGGTGGCCAAGGTGGTCACCGACATCCCCGGCAGCAGCGCCTGGTTCGACCGCGGTTTCGTCACCTACACCGACCTGGCCAAGCGCGAGATGCTCGGGGTGAGTGCCGTGACCCTCAGTGCCCAGGGCGCGGTCAGCGAGGCGACGGTCCGCGCCATGGCCCTGGGGGCCCTGGCCCACAGCAGGGCCGGGGTCGCCCTGGCGGTGAGCGGCATCGCCGGGCCCGGCGGGGGCAGCGCCGAGAAACCCGTCGGCAGCGTCTGGTTCGCCTGGGCCTTGCCGAGTCTGGCCAATGGCGACCTGCCTCAGGTTCACACCCAACTCCTTCAGTTCGACGGCGACCGCGATGAGGTCCGCCACCAGGCCGTGCACGTCGCCCTGGGGCGGCTGCTGGAGTGGCTGCCGACGGCTGCCGGTGACTGAACGGCTGTTCTTCGCCCTCTGGCCTGGACCCGCCGAGCGGGCGGCCCTGGACCGGCTCCAGCGCGGCCTGCCCAGGCGCGGCGGCCGGCCCACCCATCCCGAAGACCTGCACCTGACCTTGGCCTTCCTCGGGGAAGTCACGCCTGGGCAACGCACCTGTTGCGAGGCGGCGGCGGACGCGGTGTACAGTCCGCCCTTCACCCTGCACCTGGACTGCGTCGGCCACTGGCCGCGCCCGCGCATCCTGTGGTGCGGGGCGCGGCAGGCCCCGGCGGAACTCCTGGCCCTGGTCGGCGACCTGACCGGGCGGCTGCATCCCTGCGGCTTTCCCGGTGAGCGTCGCCCCTACGCCGCCCACCTCACCCTGGCGCGCCAAGTGGCCGGTTTCGATGGGCCGCCGAAGGCCGTGGCCGAATGGTCCCTGGGCTGGCCGGTGACCGGCTTCGTGCTGGCCGCCGGCCGCGACGGCCCGCCGCCGCGTTACCGGGTGCTACGCCGCTGGGGCCTCGCCGCCGTTCCAAATTTGGGGGCCAGATCGGTGCCCGTGGGAGCGGCGCCTCGCCGCGAC
>DYRB01000052.1:0-8433 GCA_020718945.1 Lamprocystis purpurea
GCGCTCCCACGGTCGGCCTCCCGGTCGAACCAACACCTAATGCAGACATAGCCTTTCATTAACCCTCACCGACTCCGGGCCAGGTGGGCCACCACCATCTTGATCTCCCCGTAGGAATAGCCGTCGCCGAGGGTCTGCTTGACCAGGCTGAGCCCGTCGGCTCCGATCTCCGCGAGCACCTCGCCGATCCTGGCGATCTTCTGCTCGTCGAGGAAATCGGTGACGGCGAGCTTGCCGCTGCGGATGTAGTGGGACAGATGGCCAGCGACGGTGTTGGGATTGAGGGACCGGCGGGCTGCTATGGCCTCTATGCCCAGACCCTCTCGGTACAGGTCATAGCTGATCTGCCTGGTGCTGGGTTCTGCCCCATCGCCCTGGGTCTTGGGCTGCCGAACGGGGCGAGGGGCGGCGGCGTCGATGCCTTGGCTGCGGCACCAGTCGGCGACGATCTCCAGTATCTCCCGGCCGTAGCGCTCCACGGTGCGCTTGCCGAGGCCCTTGACGGCGGCCAGGGCCTCCGCGTCCTGGGGCAGGGTGTCGGCGATCTGCCTCAGTACGGCTCGGGTCAGGATGCGATAGCGGATGACGCCCTCGCGATCTTCTTGCTCTGCCTTGCGGTCGCGCCAACGCCGCAGCGCCCCCGGCAGTCCGGGGTCCTTGGCATCGCCGGGCTCCGGTCCAGGCCCAGTCGGCGCCCCGTCGGACTCGGCCTCGATCCGCGCCTTGGCCAGGGCCCCCAGGAGGCTGGCCGTCGCGAATCGCTCCCGGCAGGCTTCAAGACCGGCGGTCTTGATCGCCAACTCCTTGCGCAGCCCCTCGACGGCCTGGCGAAGGGACTTGCGCAGCTCCTTGTTGTCGGTCCCGAAGGAGAATCCGTCGAGCCAGGGCCTCAAGCCCTGCTGGAGTTGCTCGGAGAAGTAGGCGGAGGCCTTGCGTAGTCGCTCTTGGACGCGCTCGTCGTCCTCCGGGGTCAGGTCCTCCCGGAACAGGGATCGGAGTTGGTCGCGGAACTTGGCGGCGACCGCGACTACCGCCCCATGGGTCTGGCGCTCCAGGGCCTCGATGGCGTCCATGCCGTTGGCGTCCATCACCTGGCGGTTGTCCCGCAGCAGGCCGAGGAGCCGCCGCAACCGGGCGCCCAGGTCGTCGAAGTCCCAGCACTCCAAGAGCAGTCGCTGCTGGTAGTCGCGGCGTGCGCCGTCGATCCGGTCCTGGGTCGGCGGGTTGCGGGTGGCCTCGGCGACATAGTCCGATACGACCGGATCGGTCATGACCGCTCGGCGCGGGATCGGGGAGCCGAGCACCAGCCCCTCGAAGGTCTTGCAGCGGCTTAAGGCGACATAGACTTGGCCCGCGGAGAAGGCCGCCCCGGCATCGACAATGGCCCGCTCGAAGGTCAGGCCCTGGCTCTTGTGGATGGTGATGGCCCAGGCCAGGCGCAATGGGTATTGGGTGAAGCGGCCTATGACCTCCTCCGAGATCGCCTTAGTCTCTGGATCCAGGCGGTATTGGATGTTCTCCCAGGTGACCGGCTCGACCTCCATCTCGGCCTCGTCGCCGGGGCAGCGCACGACGATGCGCTCGCGCCCGAGCTGCGCGACTGTGCCGATCTTGCCATTGAACCAGCGCTTGGCCGACCCGCTATCGTTGCGCACGAACATGACCTGGGCCCCTTGCTTCAGGGTCAGGGTCTCGGCGGTCGGAAAGCTGTGCGCCGGGTAGTCGCCCTCGATAGATGCGGCGAAGCTGTGTGCCTTGCCGCCCAGGGCGCCCAGGCGGGTCTCATTGATGCGATCAGCACCCTGGTTGTGGGTGGTCAGGGTGATATAGCCCTCCGTCTCCCCGGGTCGGAACCCGGGGAGATAACGGGAATTCAGCCGCTCCAGGGTCGCCTCGTCCATCCGATTGTCGCGGACGCGATTGAGCAGTTCGATGAATCCCGCGTCGGACTGGCGATAGATAATCTCAAGGGCAATCGGCACCACCTCGGTCGCTTGTAACGCCCGGCTGCCGAAGAAGTACGCGGACTCATAGAAGTCCCTCAGGATGGCCCAGTCCTGACCTGGGACCACAGGTGCGAGCTGATGCAGATCGCCGATCATCAGGAGCTGGACGCCGCCGAAGGGCCGGTCGGAGCGGCGCTCCCGGCGCAGTACGAAATCCACCGCGTCGAGCAGGTCGCAGCGGACCATGCTGATCTCGTCTATGACCAGCAGGTCGAGGCCCTGGACTATGTCGCGCTTCTGCCGATTGAAGTGCCGCTCCGCCGTCTGGCGCTCCGAGTCCCCACCGGGCACGAAGGGCCCGAAGGGGAGCTGGAAGAAGGAGTGCAGGGTCACGCCGCCGGCGTTGATGGCTGCGACCCCGGTCGGGGCCGTGACGACGGTGCGTTTGGGCAGGTCCGCCTTGAGACTGTGCAGGAAGGTGGTCTTGCCGGTACCGGCCTTGCCCGTCAGAAAGACGCTGAGGTCGGTGCCGCGGATGAGTTGTTCCGCCAACTGCAACTGAGGATTGGACATGTCCGTCTCGACGACTGTGCGGGGCGGCGGTCATTGTGCGGCTTTTCCGTACCTAGGGCCACTTGCGGGCGGGGTTTGGTCAGCCAGACCCGCCTACCCGGCCGTTTGTGGAGACCGGCACGCATACAGGCCGGGCCAACCGGCGGTATCATGGGCCCCCAGATTCAGGCCGTGGCTGGGGTGGGGCGAGGTCCCCCTCTCCGCGCTATCCCCAGGGCCCTGGCCTTTGCCCCACTCGCCGGGATAGATTCACGGCGAGGCATGAGCGGGCGGCATCCCGCCGCCCGCGCGGAGTATGTAGGAGTAACCCATGGACCGTCCCACCCGCCAGCATCTGCGTTTCCCGCCCGACGAGGGCATTATTGCCTGGGTCGATCCCTGTGCCGATGTGGCAACGACAGGCTTCAGGCCGACCTTTTCGGCCCTGGTCACCGACGAGGGACTCGCCGGCTGTGGATTGGTGGCGCTGTCCAAGGACAAGGTGACGGTCGATGCCATCCTGAGGGTGCAAGTCAAAAACCTCGCACCCCTGGTGTCCCAGGTCCGGTGGGTCAGGGAACTGGGGCTCGGGGTCGTGAAACTCGGTGTGGTGTTTCTGGAGTAGACGCGCCTCAGGGTCTAAGGGCGGTCGCCCGGCGCGCCGACCTTCCGCTGACCCCCGCCGGGCCGACCCGTCATTGGGCCTGATCCGCTAGGCTGGGGCGCGGCCGGTACTTGATCTGGGGCCGCTCCGGGGTCAGCCAGGCGCTCAGTTCAGAGTCCCCCGCTGGCCACAGGCCCTTGGCCTGGATGTCCGGGGCGTCCCCGGTGAAGACCAGCCAACTGTACTTCCCATAGTGTGGGAGCTTGCGGGCCAGACCGGGCAGGGCCGCCGGGTCCGGCACCGCCAGCCAGCCGATGGGTTGCCCGTCCCGGGTCCCGGTCAGGACCGAGGTCAAGGGGCCCGGGGGCAGCGACTCCTGGCCCGGGATCTCCAGGGTGCGGGGGCCCGGGTCCAGGCGGAACTGGCCGTCCCCGGCGGCGAAGGCCGACAGATAGGCGTTCTCCCATCCCAGCAGCCAGACGGGTTGGTGCTGGGGCAGGCGCACCAGGTCGCGGTCGCTGCGCAACTCCCAGCCGGGGTGGTCCGCCGCCCAGGTCTTGGCCAGGGTACGGTAGGCCGCGGCCAGGGGGGGCGGGGCGCTGGCGGGCCAGATCAGGGTGCCGCGCTCGGCGCCGAACAGGCGGCCCAGGGTCACCGGGGCCTCGCCCTCGGCCAGCATGCGGAAGCTGTCGAATTCCGGATCGACGGCGACGCGCAGGGGCAGCACCGGCAGGTCCAGGTCGAAACGGGCGCTGCGCCCGTCCATTGTCAGGGTCTCTTCGCGCCCCCGCCCGCCTGCCAGATCGATCACCAGACGGATATCCAGGGGCCAGGGGGCCTCGACCTGGGTCTGGTCGACCCGTCCGCTGAGGCGAAACCCCTGGCCGTCGTCGTGCAGGGTCACGTCGGCGAGCTTGAGCCGCGGGGCCCCGGCGCGGGTCGTCCAGGCCCTGACGAAGGGGCCCAGGTCGCGGCTACTGGCGCGCTCGAAGGCCTGCTCCAGTTCGGCGTAGCCCGCGGTGCGGAAGCGGTTGTCGGCGTAGAAACGTCTGATCCCCTGGGCGAAGGCCTGGTCTCCCAATTGGCGGCGCAGCATGTGGAAGAACATCATGGCCTTGCCATAGCCGACGGCCTGGGAGGCGGAGCTGTGCCTGGAGCGGAACTCGGTCAGGGGGAAGTCCTGGTCCCGGCGGACATAGTCGGCATAGGACTTGAGGGCATTGCGGCGGTAGTCGGTGCCGCCGTCGCGCCGCTCGGCCAGCAGGTAGTCGGCCAGGTAGGCGGTCAGGCCCTCGCTCCAGTTACCGCTGGCGTAGTCCACGTAGACCCCGTTGCCCCACCAGTTGTGCAGGATCTCGTGGGGAAAGGAGGTCTCCACGATGAAGGGCAGGCGGATCACCTGGGGCCCGAGCAGGGTGAAGGAAGGCATGCCGTAGCCGCTCTCCCAGAAGTTCTCCACCAGGGCGAACTTGGCGTAGGGATAGGGCCCGATCAACTTGGAGTAGAGATCGATGTACCTTCCGGTGGCCTCCAGATAGCGCTCCGCCAGGGCCCGGTCCGGGCTGCGCAGATAGACCTGGGCCTCGGCGCCGGGGCCGGCCTGTCGGTACAGGGTAAAGGGGGCGGCGATGAGATAGACCTCGTCCTGGGGCTGGTCCTCGCGCCAGGTCTGGCGGACCTCGCCGGTGGCCCTGACCGAGTTGGGGTTGGGCTGGGCGGGGTTGGGCTGGGCGGGGTCTGCCGGGGTGTCTGGGCCGGCCCCCTGGGAGACCGCCATCCAGCCCTCCGGCACTGTCACATCCAGGGCGAAGCGCTGCAGCCCGGTCTGTGGGGTCGGATACCAGCCGGTGGTGCCGGACAGGAAGACCCCCTCGGCCCCGATGCTGCCGAGGCTCTGCTGGTGGGTGCGCCCGAGGCTCTCGGGGACCGCCTCCAGGTCGTGGCGGATGCTGCCTCCATAGGTCAGGGTGATCGGGTCCGGGCCGGCGGGGCGCAGGCGGTAGTGCTCCAGGTGGGCCTCAGTGCCCAGGGGCTCCAGGGTGGCCGCCCCGGCGCTGACCTTGGGGGCCAGGCCGGCATGCAGGTAGAAGGTCCACTCTGAGGTCCCCGGCGGCAGGGTCAGGCGGTCGCTGGCGGCGATGGTGCCGGCCCTGGGGTCCAACCGGGCCTGGATGTCGTGGTGGACCAGGGCCGGGTCTGCGGGGGCGGCGCCGGTCTGGGTCAGCCAGACCAGGGCGGCCAGGGCGGCGAGGAACTTGATCGAAGGGGATAAGGTCATAGATCGGCCCTGCATACAGCACATGTGGGTTCACCTCAGGCAGGCCATAATGGGGCCCACCATGGCCCTTCACCAGACATTCATCCAGCGAGGCGCCTCGTGCCCAAGCCCCCCAGAACCCTTGCCGCGATCTCCCTCGTCCTCGGGCTGGTCCTGACCCTGCCGGCCCTCGCCGAGACCGGGGCCGTCGCGCCTGGGGCGGCCGCCGCGGCGACCCCGACCTCGGCAGCCACCGGCAAGGCCGGGGCCGACGACGGCATCGACACCCACACCGAGGTGGTGGACCTGAGGGCCCTCGGCGATCTGCCTGGGCTGATCGACAAGCTGGCGGACCTTCGCCTGATCTTCGTCGGCGAGTCCCATGACCGCTACGAGGACCACCTCAACCAGCGCGCCATCGTCCAGGGCCTGAGCGCCAAGGGCAAGGACCTGGCCATCGGCATGGAGGCCTTCCAGCAGCCCTATCAGCATGTCTTGGACGACTATGTGGCCGGGCGCATCGGCGAGGGGGAACTGCTGCGCCGCACCGACTACTTCGAGCGCTGGCGCTTCGACTACCGCCTCTACCGCCCCATATTGCGTCTGGCCAGGGACCAGGGTATTCCGGTAATCGCCCTCAACATCGAGAAGGAGATCACCGAGGCGGTGGGGGACGGTGGCCTGGCGGCCCTCAGCGAGGCCCAGAAAGAGCGCATCCCCGCCGACTTGGACCAGGGCGACGCGGCCTATAGGGCGCGCATCAAGGCCGCCTTCGATGCCCATCCCCCGGTGGCGCACGGGGCCAAGGACGGCGAGGCCAAGGAGGACGCACAGGCCGCCGCCGCCCGCTTCGAGCGCTTCCTGGCGGTGCAGGTCCTGTGGGACGAGGGCATGGCCGAGCGTGCCGCCGCCTATCTGCGCGACAACCCGGACAAGACCCTGGTGGTAATGGCCGGGACCGGGCACCTGGAGTACGGCCAGGGTATCCCCAAGCGGGTAGCGCGGCGCATCCAGGCCCCATCCGCCATAGTGCTCAACGGCACCCAGCGCGACCTGGACCCGGACCTGGCCGACTACCTGCTCTACCCGCGCCGGGTCGCGCTCCCGCCGGCCGGGCTCCTGGGGGTCCTGCTGGACACCGAGACCAAGGGCGAGGGCGTGGCGGTGAAGGGCTTCTCCGAAGGGAGCGGGGCCAAGACCGCCGGTATGGAGGAGGGCGACCGCATAGTCCGGGTCGGCGAAGTGCCCATCGGCGGCTATACGGACCTGCGCATCGCCCTGATGGACAGCCACCCCGGCCAGAAGATGCCCGTGGAGGTCCTGCGCGAACCCCTGCTCGGCGACCCCGACCGGCTGAACATGGAGGTCGAACTCCATTGACCGGGACCGGTCGGCCCGGGGTGCCCGAACTGCTGGCCCCCGCCGGGACCCTCAAGGCCCTGCACCATGCCCTGGCCTATGGGGCCGACGCCGTCTACGCCGGGCTGCCGCGCTACAGCCTGAGGGTGCGCAACAACGACTTCGACGCCGGGCACCTGGCCCTGGGCATAGCCGCCGCCCACGCCGCCGGGCGGCGTCTGTACCTGGCCTGCAACTTGATGCCCCACGGGGCCAAGCTGCGCACCTTCATGGACGACCTGACCCCCATCATCGCCCTGGGCCCGGACGCCCTGATCATGGCCGACCCCGGGCTGATCCTGATGGTGCGCGAGCGCTGGCCGGACCTGCCCATCCACCTCTCGGTCCAGGCCAATACCCTCAACGCCGCGGCGGTGCGCTTCTGGCAGGGCCAGGGCATAGCCCGGGTCATCCTGTCCCGGGAACTGTCCCTGGACGAGATCGCCGACATCCGCCAGGCCTGCCCGGACATGGAGCTGGAGGTCTTCGTCCACGGCGCCCTGTGCATCGCCTACTCCGGGCGCTGCCTGCTGTCGGGCTACTTCAACCACCGCGACGCCAACCAGGGCAGTTGCACCAACGCCTGCCGTTGGGAGTACCGCCTGGGCACCCCGACCCCGGAGCGCCACCCGGAGGCGGACTCGGTCTACCTGCTGGAGGAGGGGGAGCGCCCTGGCCAGTTCATGCCCGTGTTCGAGGACGAGCACGGCACCTACATCATGAACGCCCGGGACCTGCGGGCCGTGGAGCACGTCGGGCGGCTGGTGGCCATGGGCATCGACTGCCTCAAGGTCGAGGGCCGCACCAAGTCCCACTACTACGTGGCCCGCACCACCCAGGTCTATCGCCAGGCCATCGACGATGCACTCGCCGGGCGCCCCTTCCGGCCCGAACTACTGACCGATCTGGAGGGGCTGGCCAATCGGGGCTACACGGAGGGGTTCTACCGCCGCCACGCGCCGGGCGAGTTGCAGAACTACGAGCGCGGCAGCTCCGACAACCAGCGCCAGATCTTCGTCGGCGAGGTCCTCGGGCAGGGCAGCGACGGCTGGATCGATGTGGAGGTCAAGAACCGCTTCGGGGTCGGTGACGAGCTGGAACTCCTCACCCCCGGCGGCAACCGGCGCTTCCGCCTGGAGGCCATGACCGACGCCGAGGGTCAGGCCCGGGACCTGGCCCCCGGGGCTGGCTGGCGGGTGCGTATCCCGGTCCCGGCGGGGGACTGTCGCCTGGGGTTGCTGACGCGGTTGCTCCCCTACGAAGGCTGAGCCTGGTCGGGCGGTGGGAGCGGCTTCAGCCGCGCGGTCCAAGAGCCGGGTCAGGCTAGCGGAACAGGGCCTCGGCGGCCTGGCGGGCAAGGTCCGCGGGGGAGATGGCGGTGCCCGCGGCGGCGGGGCGGTCGGTGGGGTCAAAGAACTCGCAGAAGTTGCCGCGGGTCTTGTCCAGCACCCGCTCGGCCAGGGGCTCCATGCAGTCGTTGGGCCGCCCCCGGGCGAAGTGGCGGCAGTTGAGGCAGACCCGGGTCGCCTTGCCGCAGGCCAGGCAGGCGGTCTCCCGCCCATAGTCCAGCTTGGTCAGACCGGCCCCGCAGTGCCAGCATTTGCCGATGATGTCGTCGTTCATGGCCCATCCCCCGACTGGTGTAGGGCGGCGACCTTAGCAGGTCCGCCGCCGGG
>DYRB01000052.1:8533-11911 GCA_020718945.1 Lamprocystis purpurea
AGGCCCCCAAGTGCATCCGCACCTCGAGGCTCAGCCGCTGGTTGCGCGGCGCCCGCCGGGCGAGGCGCTGGATGCGGGCGCTCAAGGCCCGGTGGCGGTCGAGCAGGGCGGCGGCCATGAGGTTCTCGCCCCGCGGGAGGTACCCGAGCTTGCGCCCGCACCAGTAAACGGCCACGGCGTCGGGGTCGGCGGCGTTGTCGGCCTCGCGCACCAGGTCCAGGCTTGCCCCGGGGCGCAGGGCCGACCACAGGTGGGGGGCCTCGTGGTGGCGGAACCCGGCCAGGGTGCTGCGTTGCAATAGGATGCTGCGGTTGGCCCGAGTGTCAGCCTGCGACTGGGGTTCTGGCAGCGGAAGGGCCGCCTGGGCCGGGTGGTCGGTCGGGGTGAGGGGCGGGAGACTGGGCATGGCATCGGCTCCGGAGGGGTGGCCGGTCCTATATACCCCCGGGGGTGGCTCATTTCGTGAGCCTGCCCCAGCTCCCAATCAAATCAGGACCCCTACGACTGCCCCGGTCATCAGGGTCGCCAGGGTCCCGGCCAGGATGGACTTCATCCCCAGGGCGACGATCTCCCCGCGCCGCTCCGGGGCCATGGCCCCCAGGCCGCCGATCATGATGCCCAGGCTGCCGAAGTTGGCGAAGCCGCACAGGGCATAGCTCATGATCAGGCGGGAGCGCTCGCTCAGGGCGTCTGCGGGCAGGGCGGCCAGGTTCAGATAGGCGACGAACTCGTTGAGCACCGTCTTGACCCCCATCAGGGCCCCGGCGGTCTGCGCCTCCGCCCAGGGGATGCCGATGGCCCAGACCACCGGGGCCATGACCCAGCCGAGCACCCGTTGCAGGGTCAGTGGGGCCCCGGCGACCTCGGGCAGGACCCCCAGGGCCTGGTTGGCCAGGGTCACCAGGGCGACCAGGACCACCAGCATGGCCATGACGTTGAGCATCAGGGGGATGGCGTCCAGGGTGCCGCGGGTCACGGCATCCATGGCGCTCTCGGACTCGCCCCTCAGGGCAGCGGTTTCGCCGTCCCGGGTGGTCCCGGTCAGCGGGATCATGACCCCGGCCACCAGCAGGGCGGCCGGGGCGCTGATCAGGGAGGCGACCAACAGGTGCCCCAGGGCGTCCGGGATCACCGGGCCCAGGATCCCCGCGTACAGGACCATCACGGTCCCGGCGATGGTCGCCATGCCGCTGGTCATGAGGGCGAACAGTTCCGCTCGGCTCATGGCCGCCAGATAGGGTCGGATCAGCAGCGGGGCCTCGACCATGCCGACGAAGATATTGGCCGCGGTCCCCAGCCCCAGGGCCCCGCCAATCCCTAAGGTGCGGCGCAGGGCCCAGGCGAAGCCGCGCACCAGGGCCGGCAGGATGCGCCAGTGGAACAGCAGGGCGGACAGGGCGCTGATCACCAGGATCATGGGCAGGGCGCGGAAGGCAAAGACGAAGGCGTTCTGCGGGTAGGGCGCCTTGAAGGGGGCGGGCCCGCCGCCCAGATAGCCGAAGACCAGGGCGGTACCCGCCTGGGTCGCTGCCTGGAGGGCCCCGACCAGGTCGTTGAGACCCAGGAACAGCCCCTTGGCCAGGGGGACCTTGAGCAGCAGGGCGGCCAGGAGCAGTTGCAGCGCCAGGCCGGCCAGGATCAGGCGCAGCGGCGGGCGGCGGCGGTCCTCGCTGAACAGCCAGGCGACGCAGACCAGGGCCAAGAGGCCAGCGGCGCTGTGCAGGCTCGATAGGGATTCCGGGCTCACGTTACTGGGGCTCCTGGCCGGATCGGGGCTTCACGTCATGGCCCCCAAGGCTATGAAAGAAGAATCAGGCCGCAAATGAACGCAAATGGACGCAAATGAAATCGGGGTCCCAGATTGGGCCGAGGTTCATCGCGCCGGCGCCTCCGGCACTGCTTGTAAGCTACTGAACCATTAGCGTTCATTTGCGTTCATTTGCGGCCGGAGCTTTCGTCAATGGCGTGCCGGCGGCGGCCCGTGGCGAGTGGCGGCGGTGAAGATCTGGCCGGCGTCCACCCGGTCCCAGCGGTAGATGCGGTTGCAGAACTCGCAACTGACCTCGATCTGATCCTGTTCCGCCAGGGTCGCCTCGACCTCCGCCTGGCCCATGGCGCGCAAGGTGTCTTCGATGCGGCCACGGGAGCAGGTGCAGCGGAAGGCTACCGGCTCCGGCTCGAACAGGCGCAGGGCCTCCTCGTGGAAGAGCCGGTGGAGCAGGGTCGCCACCGGCAACCCGGTCAGCTCCCCGGCGGTCAGGGTGTCGGCCAGGGTCAGGATGCGGGTCCAGTCCTCGTCCTCTCCGCCCTGTCCCGGCAGGCGCTGCAACAGCAGCCCCGCCGCCCGCTCTGGCCCGGCGGCCAGCCAGAGCCGGGTGCCGAGTTGTTCGGAGGTGCGGAAGTAGGTCTCCAGGGCCGAGGCCAGGTCGGTCCCGAGGAGGGGGACTATACCCTGGTAGCGCTCCCCCTCCGCGGGCTCCAGGGTCAGGACCAGGCGGCCCGGGCCGAAGACCTGGGCCAGGTCCCCGGCCGGGACCTCGCCCTCCCAGCGGGCCAGGCCGCGTATGGTCCCGGCGTGGGTCGCCTGGGCCACCAGGGTGCGCAGCGGGCCCTCGCCCTGGACCTGGAGGATCAGGGCCCCGTCGAACTTGAGGGTGCCGGTCAGCAGCATCGTCGCCGCCAGGGCCTCGCCCAATGGGCCCTGGACCGTCTCTGGGTAGGGGTGGCGGCCCAGCACGGCCCGCCAGGAGGCGTCCAGGTGGACCAGTTCCCCGCGCACATCGGTGCCGTCGAACAGGAAGCGGTGCAGGGCGTCGGTATCGGACATGGGCCTGGGTCCAGGTGGGAGGGGGCCCTATTGTGCGGGAAAAGGGGCGGCTCGGGCACCTGGCCCAGGGCGCCCCGGTCGGCGGGGCCGGGTCGTGGTCAGGGGCCGACGCGCTCCTCCAGGCGGGCGACGCGGCCCTTGAGGTCGTTCACATCGACCTCTAGGATCTCGACGTGGTGGGTGTGGAAGCGCTCGTGTTTGGCCTGTCCAAGAGCAAATTGACGCATCACCTGGCCCAGGTTGTCCAGGCCGTGCTCGATCCGATCCAGGTGGGCGTCGCGCTGGTCCAGACGGTTATTGGTCTCGTCCAGGCGGGCGTTGAAGTCGTTGCGCATCTCATGGATGCCGTCGCGGATCTCGCGCAGGATCTGAACGGTGATGTCGCTGGTCATGGTCTCCTCGTCTGGTGTTGCGTCGCCTCGGGTCGGTCAGGGCTCCCCCTTTCCGTCGGCCCACAGCAATTCCAAATTCGAGACCAACGCTTCACCCCGCGGCGGGAAGCACCGTGGGAGCGCCGCCTCGGCCGCTGTTCCCGACGCGGCTCTACCTCC
>DYRB01000053.1 GCA_020718945.1 Lamprocystis purpurea
GAGCGCCGCCGACGGCCGCGCCCAAGGTCTTTGGGCCGATCTCGGCCATGGACGGCTACAGGATGCGCGCTGCGGATTTGGCTGGGGCGGAGGACCGCCTGGAACTGGCAGAGGTGCAGCCGTTTGGTGGGTAGGTCTGAGCCGGCGCCCGCTACCAGCGTTTGGGCTCAAACCCAGGCCGATTCTTGATCTCCATCACCGCGTCGCCGGCCGCGAGGACCAGGAAGCCCAGGCGCTCGGCGAAGTTCAGCACGCTGTCGTCCACCGCCAGGGTGGCGAGGATGCCGACAACTGGTACCCGGGCCTGGGCGGGTAGGAACTCTCGGAAGGCGGCGATCTCCTCGACCATGGCATCCACATCCGCGCTGCGCAGGGTCGCCTTGGTGCTGTTGAGGGCGACCAGGTTCGGGGACAGGGCGTAGGCGTCGAACTCCTTGCTGCGCCCGTCGGTTAGGCGATGCCGGACCCGGCAGTGGATGCTGTCGAATTCCTGGCCCAAGGTCTCGCGCAGTATCCGCGGTAGGCTGGGGTAGACCAGGTCCTCCACCAGGGAGCCCAGCTTGTTGGCCAGGTCTCCCCACTTCCGATTCATCTCGCGACGCTCGACGCGGGCCTCGTCCAGGTAGGCGTGCAACTCCAGTTCGGTGCGGGTCTGGAGGTTGTAGAGCTTATTGAACTCGACGCCGACGCTGGCCACGAAGCGGTCGATCGACTCCTCAAGCCGATCAACGCGCTCCTGGGTGGCGGGCAAGGGTGTGGGCATAGCGGTTCCCTCCGGGCGGTGGTCGGGAAGTATAGGCCCGCCCCCGGTGCCCTACTTCAGCACCTGAAACAGGTTATTGAAGTCATCCGTCCAGGGCCTCAGGCCCGGCACCCGGGCCAGGGCGGTGGCCGCGGAGCGGATGCCCTCGCGCCCCAGCACCGCCGGGTTGCGGGCCACCAGCATCCAGTCGGTGCGGCGCAGGGCGTTATCGCCCTCGGCGTCATCGTGGATCAGGACGGTGGCCAGGCCCTGAGAACGGGCGATCTCGTCCACCACCGGCGGCAGCCACAGGAAGCGGTTGGTGAGATGGAAGGCGACTATGCCGTCCGGGTCCATGTGGCGCATGTAGAGGTCCATGGCCTCGGCGGTGATCAGGTGCACCGGCACCGAGTCGCCGGAGAAGGCGTCCACCGCCAGCACGTCGAACCCCTGGGGCGGCTCGCGCTCCAGGGACAGGCGGGCATCGCCGAGCACCGTCTCGACCAAGGCCTCGCTGTCGCTCATGAAGCTGAACTCGCTCTCGGCCAGCTCGATGACCTGGGGGTTGATTTCGTAGAAGCGGTAGTAGTCCCCGGGCTTGCCGTACACCGCCAGGGTCCCGGCCCCCAGGCCGATCAGCCCGATCCGTTTCCCCTTGGTGTTGGCGATGGCCCGGCCAATGCCGGACGTGGGGCCATAGTAGGTGGTCGGCTCGGACTTGCGGTCCGCGGCCAGGAACTGCTCCCCGTGCTTGATGGAGCCGTGGTAGAGCTGGCGGACGTTGTTGCGCGGGTCTTCGCGCTGGGAGTCCAGGCTCAGCAGGTTGCCGTAGAAGTTGCGGGCGATGCGCCGGGTCCCGGCGAAGTCGTCCTCGATCTGCACATAGAGGAACCAGGCGCACACCAGGGCGATGACCGCCGCCGACCCGCGCAGCCAGGGGCGGTCGCGGAACAGGGCCATGGCCAGCAGGGCGGTGATGACGAAGCCCAGCCCCAACTCGTAGTAGGCCGGCAGGACATGGGGGGCGATCAGCCCGACGCTGATCCCGCCCAGGGCCCCGCCCAGGGCGAGCATCAGATAGAAGCGGGTGAGATAGCGCGCCCCGGGGCGCATCTGGGCCAGTTCGCCGTGCAGGAACATGCAGAAGAAGAACAGCCCCAGGGCATAGACGGGGATGGCCACGAAGATGTTGACCCCGATGCTGCTGTCCTGGAGCCCGTAGGCAGACAGCAGGAGCAGGGCCGCGGTGGGCAGCACGAACCAGTTGCGGCGGTACCAGCGGTCGCTCTCGAAGCACAGCACGAAGGTAAAGAGATAAATGCTCAGGGGCAGCAGCCACAGGAAGGGGATGGCCGCCACGTTCTGGGTGATGTGGTTGGTGATGGCCACCAGCAGCCAGGAGCCCATGCCGGAGAGCCCGATCCACAACAGGTAGTCCCGCAGCGTCGGGTCCCAGTCGCCCTCGGCCTGGTGGACGCGGGCGTGGGTCTCGGGCGGCAGGCGGTGGGCGTGGTAGCGGAAGTACAGGGCCGCCCCGGCGCAGAGCAGGGTGAAGAGGGCATAGACCCCGGACCAGGCGTAGGCCTGGGTGGCCAGGGCCGCCGCCGGCTCCAGGATGAAGGGATAGGCCACCAGGGCCAGCAGGGCGGCCAGGTTGGACAGCGAGAAGTAGCGGTAGACATGGGTCCCGATCAGGGTGCGCGAGACCCAGGACTGGATCAGCGGGCCCGTGGTCGAGAGCAGGAAGTAGGGCAGCCCTATGGTCGCCACCAGCAGGCCCAGGATGTGCAGGGTCGGGTCCTCGTCCCCCGCCGGCTTCCAGTGGGACCCCGCCAGGATGGGCAGAAAGGCCAGGCTCAGGACCAGCAGGGTGATGTGCAGGATCACCTGGCGGTGGGGGCTTAAGTGTCGCGAAATCCAGTCCGAATAGGCATAGCCCGCCAACAGGGTGACCTGGAAGAACACCATGCAGATCGACCAGACCGCCGCCGAGCCGCCGAACCAGGGCAGGATCTGCTTGGCGATCAGGGGCTGGACCAGAAACAGCAGGAAGGCGCTGGAGAAGATGGTCCCGGCGAAGAGCAGTTTGGATCCGGTGCTGTGCATGAGGCTGGCTGGCTCCTGGGGTGTGGGGCCCCTTCCGGGGCCTGCCAGCCTAGCCCATCCTAGTACCTGTCGCAATCGGCTCCCGGATGCGACAAACCCGCAGCGGTTGTCGATGCGGTTGTTGATCCGCTCCAGGGCGCTGCGCATCCGCGGGGGCTTTGGCGCGCAACAGGACCCGGCGCCGGTCAATACCCACCATTGAGATATTTGCAGGCTAGGGGGTATCTGGCGGTTCCGGACCACGTTGACAGCTCAGAGACCGCGGCAACAGAATGGCCGGCCGCCGGGGAGGCTGGCCCGAACGGCCGTTGGCAGCCGTTACGCCACGCGGCGCCTCGGGGTGCGGCGTGAGCCGCCCCGGCGGTTGGCGTCAGTCTGCTTCGACCATGAGGTCCGGGGGCCCGGACCGCTACCAGGGGTACCCGATGGACGTCGAGTTGATCGAGATCCGCGACTATCTCGCGAGCCACCCGCCCTTCGACCTGCTGCCCGGCGCGGCCCTGGACCGCCTGCCGCGCAAGCTCGCTGTGCGCTACTTCCGCCGCGGCACCCCGTTCCCCCCGCAGGGGCAGGGCGACACCCCGCAGATCTACATCCTGCGCCGCGGGGCTGTGGAACTGCGCAACGCGGGCGGCGAACTGCTCGGCAAGCTCGCCGAGGGCGACATCTGTCCATTGCACTGCCAACTGGAAGGCGCGCCCACGGGCTACGTCGGGGTCACGGTGGAGGACACCCTGGTCTACGAACTGCCTTGCACCGAGCTGGCGGCCCTGCGCGAGCGCCACGAGGCATTCGCCCAGCACTTCGACCACTCGGTGGCCCAGCGTCTGCGCAAGGCCATCGACACCCTCAAGGAGGGTCCCGGGACCGGGGTGCGGCTGATGACGGTGCGGGTCGGCGACCTGATCGGCAGCCATCTGGTGGCCGCCACCCCCCAGGCGAGTATCCGCGAGGCGGCGCGGATCATGACCGAGCACCGGGTCTCGTCCCTGATCATCATGGACGGGGAGCGCCTGGCCGGGATGATCACCGACCGGGACCTGCGCAGCCGCTGCATCGTCGCCGGCCTGTCACCGGAGGAGCCGGTGTCGCGCATCATGACCGACAAGCTGCACACCACCTCCACCGCGAGCCTGGGCTTCCAGGCCCTGATCGCCATGACTCGGCTGAACGTCCACCACCTGCCGGTGATGGAAGACGGCCGTGTGGTGGGCGTGGTCTCTACCTCCGACTTTGTGCGCATCCAGAGCGCCAATTCGGTCTATCTGGTAGGCGACATCCACAAGGCCAAGTCCTTAGAGGTATTGATACAGATCAGCGCCAAGGTCCCGGAACTCCAGGTGCAACTGGCCACCGGTGGGGCCACCGCGGACCAGGTCGGCCAGGCGGTGAGCGCCATCACCGATGCCTTGACCAGCCGGCTCCTGGAGATGGCCGAGGCGGATCTGGGCCCGCCGCCGGTCCCTTACGTCTGGATGGCCGGCGGGTCCCAGGCGCGGCGCGAGCAGTCGTCCCACTCCGACCAGGACAATGCCCTCCTGATCGCCGACCACATGAAGCCGGAGGACGATGCCTGGTTCGCGGCCCTGGCCAAGCGCGTCAACGACGGGCTGAACGCCTGCGGCTACGTCTACTGCCCAGGGGAGGTCATGGCCTCCAACCCCAAGTGGCGCCAGCCCATGCGCATGTGGCGCAAATACTTCACCAACTGGATCGAGCGCCCGGACCCCATGGCCCTGATGCTCGCCAGTGTGTTCTTCGACCTGCGCCCGATACGCGACCCGGAGGGGATGTTCGAGGAACTCCACGAGCACGTCCTGTCCCACAGCCAGGCCAACCGCATCTTCGTCGCCTACCTGACCGCCAATGCCATCAAGCAGCGCCCGCCCCTGGGGTTCTTCCGCAACTTCGTTGTCATCCACGGCGGCGAGCACGACCAGACCTTCGACCTCAAGCGCCGCGGCACCGTGCCGGTGATCGACATGGCCCGGGTCCATGCCCTGGCCGCTGGGCTGCCGGAGGTCAACACCCTGGAGCGCATCGCCGCCGCCGCGGCCCACGGGTCCCTGAGCCAGGAGGGGGCGGCCAACCTGACCGATGCCATGGAGCTGATCGGTACCCTGCGCATCCGCCATCAGGGTCAGCAACTGCGCCGCGGCGAGGCGGCGGACAACTTCCTGGCCCCGGACGCCCTCTCGCCCCTGGAGCGCGGCCATCTGCGCGATGCCTTCGTGCTTATCAACAGCATGCAGGAGTCCCTCGCCCAGAGGTATCAGGCCGGGCGCTTCACCTGAGTATGTTCGCCCACCTACTGCTCGACTGGCGGCGGCGGAGATTGCTGCGTAAGGCCCCGCCGGGGCCCATGCGGGAGTACCTGGACCGGCCCCTGCCGCGCCCGGGCAGCGAGTGGCGCACGGTGGAGTTCCTGGCCCTGGACCTGGAGACCACCGGGCTGGATTACCGCAAGGACGCCATCCTGAGCGTGGGTCATGTGACCCTGAGGGGCGGGCGCATCGAACTGGCCAGCGCGGACCATCGGGTTGTGAGTATCGTCGGCGCCATACCGGAGGCGAGCGCGGTGATCCACCAGATCACCGACGACCAGGCGGCCCTGGGGGAGGATCTGGCCCTGGTCCTGGGGGACCTGCTGGGGGTGCTGGCAGGCAAGGTCCTGATCGCCCACCACGCCCATGTAGAGACCAGTTTCATTGGCCGGGCCTGCCGCAAGGTCTACGGGGTCGGGCTGCTGGTCCCGGTGGTGGACACCCAGGTCCTCGCCCAGCGTCAGTTCGAGCGTCGGCAGATCGCCTATAAGGGATCGGATGTGCGCCTGCATGCCCTGGGGGAGCGTTACAACCTGCCCCGCTATGCCGCCCACAACGCCCTCTACGATGCCCTGTCCGCGGCGGAGTTGTTTCTCGCCCAGGCCGCCTCTCTGAGTGACGGGCGGGCCCTGCCGCTGCGGGACCTGCTCGCCTGAACCGGGGAGGTTGTGAACAATCTCTCAGGCCCCGCCGCCCAGGGATGGGCGGCAACAGCCGGGGCCGGACACCCGGCGGCGTCTCGCACCTGCGTCGGTAGCGGACGGCGCAGGGACGGATTAGTATTGGGCGCCGTTTCGCGTGGCGTCCTGCGAGCCCGAGCCGCCGCCCCCAGGGGCAGCGCTAAAAACCACCACCAACGAGGAACCGATCCCATGTCGGACAGCAAGATATACCCGGTCCCGGTGGCCATTGCGGCCAAGGCCCACATCGACGCGGACCAGTATGCCACTATGTATGCCCGTTCCGTGGAGGACCCGGAGGGGTTCTGGGCGGAGCAGGCCACCCGTTTCGTCTCCTGGTTCAAGCCCTGGGACCAAGTGATGGACTACAGCTTCGCAGCCTCGGATATGCACGTCGCCTGGTTCAAGGGCGGTCAGCTCAACGTCTCCTACAACTGCCTGGACCGCCACCTGGAGACCCGAGGCGACCAGGTGGCCATCATCTGGGAGGCGGACGACCCCAATGTGGATCGCAAGATCACCTACCGGGAGCTGCACCGCGACGTGTGCAAGTTTGCCAACGCCCTCAAGGCCCGCGGGGTCAAGAAGGGTGATCGGGTGTGCATCTACCTGCCCATGATCCCCGAGGCCGCGGTGGCCATGTTGGCCTGTACCCGCATCGGGGCGGTGCACTCCGTCGTCTTCGGCGGCTTCTCCCCGGACTCGCTGCGCGACCGGGTGCTGGACTCCGACTGCCGGGTGGTGATCACCTCCGACGAGAGCATGCGCGGTGGCCGTCAGGTCCCCCTGAAGAAGAACGCCGACAAGGCCATGGAGGAGTGCCCCAACGTCAACACCGTGGTGGTGGTCAAGCGTACCGGCGGCACTGTGGCCTGGAACGAGGCCCGGGATGTCTGGTACGACGACCTCATGGCCGCCGCCTCCGAGGTCTGCGAGCCCGAGCCCATGGATGCCGAGGACCCGCTGTTCATCCTCTATACCTCCGGGTCCACCGGCAAGCCCAAAGGCGCCCTGCACACCACCGGCGGCTACCTGGTCTTCGCCGCCATGACCCACAAGTACACCTTCGACTACCAGGAGGGCGAGGTCTACTGGTGCACCGCCGACGTGGGCTGGGTCACCGGTCACACCTACATCGTCTATGGCCCCCTGGCCAATGGGGCCATCTCGGTCATGTTCGAGGGCATCCCCAACTACCCCGACATGTCCCGCTTCTGGCAAGTCATCGACAAGCACCAGGTCAACATCTTCTACACCGCCCCCACCGCCATCCGCTCCCTCATGCGTGCCGGCGAAGAGCCGGTCAAGGCGACCTCGCGCTCGTCCCTGCGCATCCTGGGTTCGGTGGGCGAGCCTATCAATCCGGAGGCTTGGGAGTGGTATCACCGGGTGGTCGGCGACGCGCGCTGCCCCATCGTGGATACCTGGTGGCAGACGGAGACTGGCGGCCACCTGATCACCCCCCTGCCGGGCGCCACCGCGCTCAAGCCCGGCTCGGCCACCAATCCCTTCTTCGGCGTGGTCCCGGCCCTGGTGGACCCGGCCAGCGGGGTCGTCATCGAGGGCGAGGGGGAGGGTGCCCTGGTCCTGACCCGGCCCTGGCCGGCCCAGATGCGCACCGTCTACGGCGACCATCAGCGCTACATCGACACCTACTTCAAGCAGTACCCGGGGTCCTACTTCACCGGTGACGGGGCGCGGCGCGACGCCGACGGTTACTACTGGATCACCGGGCGCATCGACGACGTGCTCAATGTCTCCGGTCACCGCCTGGGTACCGCCGAGATCGAGTCCGCCCTGGTGCTGCACCCGCACGTGGCCGAGGCCGCGGTGGTAGGCTACCCGCACGACATCAAGGGCCAGGGCATCTACGCCTATGTCACCCCCATGGCCGGTGTCGAGCCCACGGATGCCCTGAAGAAGGATCTGGTCGCCATGGTGCGCGGGGAGATCGGCCCCATCGCCATCGTCGACATCATCCAATGGGCCCCGAGCCTGCCCAAGACCCGTTCTGGTAAGATCATGCGCCGCATCCTGCGCAAGATCGCCGCCAACGAGATCGACTCCCTGGGCGATACCTCGACCCTGGCCGATCCCACGGTGGTCAACGAGCTGATCGAGAACCGGGCCAACCGCTGAGGTTGCTGGCGTTACAGTAGGGCGAGCGCGCCCCCGCCCCGTGCGGGGGCGCGCCTTTCGCCCCAGAGTCTTCTTATTTTTGTTGAGGGTTAGCCGAATTGGGTCAAGGTCTGAGAGTCGGCGTCTTCGTCGATGCCGAAAACGTCCGCTACAACGGCGGTTACCAGATGCGCTATGACGTGTTGCGGCGCTTCGCCGCGCGCGAGGGGGGCACCCTCCAGCGTCTCAACACCTACCAGGCCTTCGACGTGGACCGTGCGAAGGAGGACATGGAATACAACAAGAAGTCCCGGACCTACCAGCAGATGGTCCGCGACTTCGGCTGGAAGATCACCGTCAAACCGGTGCGCCGCTACACCGACGAGGCCGGCAATGTTACGACCAAGGCCAACGCAGACCTGGACATGGCGGTGGACGCCATGCTGCAGGTGGGTAAGCTGGAGCAGGTCCTGCTGGTCACCGGCGACGGGGACTTCGTCCAGGTGGTCACGGCCCTCCAGAACAAGGGGTGTCGGGTCGAGCTGATCGGCTTCCGCAACGTCTCGCGCCAGCTCCAGCAGGAGGTCGATACCTTCTACTCCGGCTTCTTGATCCCCGACCTGCTGCCCGTCGCCTATGAGCCGCGCAACGAGTGGGGCACCTCGGGGTCCTGTGTGCGCGGCGTCTGCACCAAGTGGTTCGCCGACAAGGGCTATGGATTCCTTCGATTTATCAAAGAAATATCGCCGAATTTGTGGATCACGGACGCGCGCGACGAGACCTCCCCTTATATCAGCGTCTTCTGCCATGCCAACGAACTGGCCGACGAGGTCACCGAGGACCTGCTGATGAACCGTGAGACCATCCTGGAGTTCTACGTCCGGGAGAGCGAGCAGAAGGACAACGGACTGGTTGCCAACAACGTGCGGCTCGCCTTCAATGTCAACCGCTGAGGGACGGGGCCAGGGCGGCGGGCGGGGACCCACCCACAGGGCTGCCGCTTATGTGAAGCGGGTCTGTGAAATCCCCCCGGATGTGCAATAGTGTCAGGGTTCCGGTAACAGCAGAGGCAAATCGATGGCGACCACGCAAAGCACCCTGAAGCCGTCGGGCCTGGCCTGGCGCCTGGTGCGTGATCGCCTCATCTCCGAGAGCCAGGCGCAGACCGCCTCGCTGGAGTCCGCTAAGCGCCGCCAGCCCTTCGTCCAGTACCTGGTCGAGCAGAAGATCCTCGACAGCCGACGCATCGCCATCGCTGCCTCCAATGAGTTCGGCGTCCCGCTGCTGGACCTGGGGGCCATCGACCTGCTCGACCTGCCACTGAACCTGGTCGACGAGAAGCTGATCCGCAAGCATCGCGCCCTGCCGATTTATCGGCGGGGCAACCGGCTGTTCCTGGCCTTGGCCGACCCGACCAACGATCAGGCCCTGGAGGAGGTCCGCTTCAACACCGGCCTGACCACCGAGGTGGTCCTGGTGGAGGAAAGCAAACTCGCCGCCGCCATCGACCAGGCGATCGAGGCCCAGGACACCACCATGACGGGCCTCATGGATACGGAACTCGACAACCTCGACATCGCCAATGAGGACGACGAGAAGAAGGACGACAAGGACCTCAACGTGGACGACGCCCCCATAGTCCGCTACGTGAACAAGATCCTGGTGGACGCCATCTCCGGCGGGGCCTCCGATATCCATTTCGAGCCCTACGAGAAGACCTTCCGTATCCGCTTCCGCCAGGATGGCATGCTGCGCGAGGTCGCCTACCCGCCGGTCAACATCTCCTCGCGCCTGGTGGCCCGCCTCAAGGTCATGTCGCGCATGAACATCGCCGAGCGGCGCGTACCCCAGGACGGGCGCATCAAGCTCAAGCTCAGCCGCTCCCGGGACATCGACTTTCGCGTCAACACCTTGCCGACCCTGTATGGGGAAAAGGTAGTGCTGCGTATCCTGGACTCGTCCTCGGCCCAGGTCGGCATTGAGAACTTAGGGATGGAGGTAGAGCAGCGCGAGGCCTTCATGAAGGCCATCGCCAAGCCCTACGGCATGATCCTGGTCACCGGTCCTACGGGTTCGGGCAAGACCGTGTCGCTCTACACGGCGCTGAATATCCTGAACAAGTCCGAGGTCAACATCTCCACCGTCGAGGACCCGGTGGAGATCCAGGTAAACGGGATCAACCAGGTCAATATGAACCCGAAGACGGGGCTCACCTTCGCCTCGGCCCTGCGCGCCTTCCTGCGCCAGGACCCCGACATCGTCATGGTGGGCGAGATCCGCGATCTGGAGACCGCCGAGATCGCGGTCAAGGCGGCCCAGACCGGACACTTGGTGCTGTCCACCCTGCACACCAACGATGCCCCCCAGACCCTCACCCGATTGGCGAACATGGGCGTGGCCCCTTTCAACATCGCCTCGTCCATCCTGCTCATCATGGCCCAGCGGTTGACCCGCAAGCTCTGCGTCCATTGCCGGACTGTGGAAGACGTGCCCCGGGAGGCCCTGCTCGAGGAGGGCTTCACCCCAGAGGAGATCGACGAGGGGTTGACCATTTACCGGGCCGTGGGCTGCGAGCGCTGCACCAACGGCTACAAGGGGCGCCTGGGCATATTCCAGGTCATGACCGTGTCCGATGCCATGGGGCGGCTGATCATGGAGGGCGGCAACGCCATGCAGTTGGCCGATCAGGCGCGCAAGGAGGGGGTCGGGGATCTGCGCGCCTCGGGGCTGCGCAAGGTCAAGGCCGGGCTCACCAGCCTTGAGGAAGTCAACCGAGTCACCAAGGATTAGCCATGGCCCTTGCCGCCCAGAAACCCAAACCTCAAGCCAAGGCACCACCCAAGGCGGAAAAGTCCCACGTCTTTGCCTGGGAGGGGATGGACCGCCGCGGGGCGCGCATCAAGGGCGAGACGCGCGCGCCCAATCTGACCGTGGTCCGTGCGGAACTGCGTCGCCAGGGCGTCAACCCGACCCGGGTGCGCAAGAAGGCCGAGCCCCTGCTGGGTGCCGGAAAGAAGGCCATCAAGAGCGGCGACATCGCCATCTTCAGTCGCCAGCTCGCGACCATGATGGGCGCCGGCGTGCCCTTGGTACAGGCCTTCGACATCGTCGGGCGCGGTCACGACAACCCCTCCATGCAGGATCTGATCCTGTCCATCAAGGTCGATGTGGAGAGTGGCACCGCCATGGCCGAGGCCCTGGCCAAGCACCCGAAGTATTTCGACGACCTGTTCTGCAACCTGGTCGCCGCCGGCGAGCAGGCCGGCGTACTCGACATCCTGCTCGACAAGATCGCGACCTACAAAGAAAAGACCGAGTCCATCAAGGCCAAGGTCAAGAAGGCGATGTTCTACCCGGCATCGGTCATCCTGGTGGCCGTGGTGGTTACGGTCGTCATCATGCTGTTCGTCATACCCCAGTTCAAATCGCTCTTTTCAAGCTTCGGGGCGGACCTGCCTGCCTTTACGCTGATGGTCATCGCCGCCTCCGACTTCATGCGCGACTACTGGTGGGTGATGGCGGCGGCCATAGGCGCCTTCGTGTTCTTTATCAAGAAGCTGTTCGCGACATCGGCCCTATTCCGCCGGATTGTGGACCGGTCCCTGCTCAAACTCCCGATCATCGGCAATATCCTCAACAAGGCCGCCCTGGCCCGGTTCGCCCGGACACTCTCAACCATGTTTGCCGCCGGGGTACCCCTCGTGGAGGCCTTAGAGTCCGTGAGCGGGGCGACCGGCAACATCGTCTACGCCGAGGCGGTGAACCGCATGCGCGAGCAGGTTGCTACAGGCCAGGCCCTGCAACTCTCCATGCGCCAGCAGGACCTGTTCCCGCACATGGTCATTCAGATGACGGCCATCGGCGAGGAGTCCGGCGCCCTGGACGAGATGCTGGGCAAGGTCGC
>DYRB01000054.1:0-8810 GCA_020718945.1 Lamprocystis purpurea
CGGTGTTTCCGGCCGCGGTGCCAGGTGTTGCTCTCAAATTTGGAATTGCTGGGGGAGGAGAACCACCTCGACGGGCCAGGAGCCAACGCGGAGAATAGGGACGGGCGGCGTCGGCACTGCACGCCGCTCGCGCCGCCATGCCGTCTTTCCGCCCCGTTCCCAGGCCGCAGTCCCGAGGACGCGACCACCCCGGCGACCGGCCCAACCCCACCCCGAGGCATCATGGGCGTCAGAAGATCGGTGCTGGTCGCCCTGTCCCAGTCCTACGTCACCATGGGCCTCCAGTTGGCCGCATCGGTGATCATCGCCCGTCTCCTGACGCCCCATGAGTTGGGGATCTTCTCTGTGGCCATGGTGTTGAGCACCGTGGTCAACAACCTACGCGACTTCGGCGTCGTCAACTACATCATCCAGGAGCCGGACCTCACGGCGGCGCGGATGCGCTCGGCGATCACGGTCACCTTCGTTTCTGCCTGGGGCATAGCCCTGGCGATGTGGCTCGCGGCCGGGGCCGCCGGCCAATTCTATAGAGAGCCCGGGGTGGCCCAGGTGATGCGCGTCCTGGCGGTCAATTTCTTTCTCCTGCCGCTCGGTGCGGTAGCCGCCGCACGGATGCGCCGGGAGATGCGGTTCGAGCGCCTGGCGGTCATCCGCATCGCCGCGGCGGTAACCCATGCGGTGGCGGCCCTTGGCCTGGCCGTTGCCGGCCTGAGCTACCTCGCCCTGCCCTGGGCAGCGGTCGTTGCCACCCTGGTGACCGTCACCCTGGCCCAGGCCCTGCGGCTGCCGGGCACCCCGCTGCTACCGGGGCTCGATGACATCCGCCGGGTCTTCCGCTTCGGTTCCCTTTCCATGGTCGCGGAGATGGTGCGGGACCTGGGCAAACGGGCCCCGGACCTGGTCCTGGGCCGACTCATGAGCATGGAGGCCGTCGCCTACATCAGCCGTGCGAGCGGCCTCTTGGAGCTGTTCTTCAGCCTCATAGTCCAGGCCGCCATCGACGTGGCCCTGCCCCATTTCTCCACGGAATTGCGCCGGGGCGAGAACGTCGCCCGCGTCTACCTGCTGAGCACCACCTTGATCACCGGGCTGGGCTGGCCCTTCATCATCCTCGTCGGCCTGGCGGCGCAGCCGATCACCCTCTTCCTCTATGGCCAGCAATGGGGCCCCTCTGTGGTCTTGGTGCAATGGCTGGCTGTCGGCGAGGCCCTGGCCATGCCGTTTCACCTGCAGGGGCAGTTGTTCATCGCACAGGGCCGGCTGGGCCTGGAGATCCTGCGCACCTTCGTCTTGGTCGCCGCCCGCCTGGTGCCGCTGCTGCTCCTGCCGGGATTCGGGCTAGAGGCGGTGGCCATGGGCCTGTCGGCGTCCAACCTGGTGCTGGCCCTGGTGTCTTACTCGATGCTCCAGCGGGTCCTGGGCTTCACCTGGCGCGATTACGGTCGGGCGATCCTGCCGAGCCTGGGGACCGCGGGGACGACTGGCCTGGCCCTTGGGATGACCGTCTGGGCGGTCCCGCTCACCGCCCTGCCGACCCTGGCCTGGCTGTGCTTGAGCGCCACGGCGACCCTCGCCGGTACGCTGCTAGGGATGCGTCTCTTCCGACACCCCCTGCTGGCAGAATTACTCCGGTCGCTGCCTACCCGTACCCGGCCAGGGAGTTGACCTGGGCAGCGAGAACGGCCGCTGCCCTGGGTCGCCGCGCCCGCCGGGGCTCAGCGATAGCGCTGGCCGTAGTTCTTCAAGTAGATCAGCCCGGCCTTGACCAGGTCCGCCAGGCCACGGGGTTTGCGGTAAAGCGGGCCCCGGTAGACCCCGCGCAGGTCGGCGACGGTGAGCCCGGTACCCAGGTACCGGTTCAGGCGTGCCAGGCTGGCCTCTGGATGGACCAGCAGATCCTCGTAGACCAGGTGGAGATAGGGGACCTGCTGGTCGTGGAAGAACGCCAGGATGGAGTCGCGTATCCCGTCCATGTAGGCACTCAGGTAGGCCGGGGTCTGGATCTGTCGGCGGATGGTGGTGGAAATCCAGGCCTGCAGCGGCTCCCGGGTGACCAGCACGAACTGGACCTGGTCCAGGTCCAGCCAGTGCCTCCAGGTACGGATGGTCAGCCACAGCCGCGGGTCCTTCCAGATCCAGGGGCCGTGGCGGTCGCACTCGGCGATCAGGGCGAGATAGGGCGCCGGATCGACGCGCCCCGGGGGCGGGATGGCCGCGTCTATGAACGCGGGCTCGTAGACCATCTCGTAGTCCCCGGCGAACTCGGCGGCGGCCAGCAGGGCCTTGTTCAGGGCGATGAGGTCGCGGTTCTCGAAGGTGTCGTAGTCCGACTTCTTGAAGGTATCCTCGCCGCTCCAGTAGCCTGCCCGCGCCAGGAGCCCGGTGAGCACCGAGCTGCCGGCCAGGCCGTTGGTCATGACGATGACGTTCTTCTGCATGCAGTCCTCGCGGTCGGCGCTGATCGGCGCTGATCGGCAGTTGGAATGGGGGCTCGGTGCGCGAGGCGGCACCCGGCGGGCCTCGGATGCTAAACCCGGCGGGGCCCCGGGACAAGGTGCAACCCAGAGCGACCGGCAGGCCGCCGGCTACCCACCCCTTGCCCAGGCCGCCGACCAGCCCCAAATTCAATGTCCCTTTGTCCAGATCCGTCGGAGAGTGTCGGTGCAGCAGCATGAGCTGAGGGTCCTGAGACCCGAGGAGTATTTCATCGAGGTCGAGCCCTACTACGAGCCGGTGGCCGATGAGATCGGGATCTTCGAGGCGGCCTACGCCAACGGCCTGCCGATCCTGCTCAAGGGCCCTACCGGCTGCGGCAAGACCCGCTTCATGGAGTACATGGCCTGGCGGCTGAAGCGCCCGCTCATCACCGTCTCTTGCCACGACGACCTGACCTCCTCGGACCTGGTGGGGCGCTTCCTGGTCAAGGGCGGCGAGACGGTCTGGGTGGACGGGCCCCTGGCCCGGGCGGT
The DNA here is from genome assembly GCA_020718945.1 of Lamprocystis purpurea. Taxonomy (GTDB): domain Bacteria; phylum Pseudomonadota; class Gammaproteobacteria; order Chromatiales; family Chromatiaceae; genus DYRB01. Next base: position 2,970 of record DYRB01000054.1, read on the forward strand.
GCGTGCCGGGGGCATCTGCTACTTAGACGAGGTGGTGGAGGCGCGCAAGGACACCACGGTGGTCATACACCCCTTGGCGGACGACCGCCGGGTGCTGCCCATCGAGAAGCTCGGCGAGTTGCTGGAGGCCCCGGACGGCTTCTGCCTGGCCATGTCCTACAACCCGGGCTACCAGAGCGTGCTCAAGGACCTGAAGCAGAGCACCCGGCAGCGCTTCGTGGCCCTGGAGTTCGACTACCCGGGCGCGGCCCTGGAACAGACCATAGTCGAGCGCGAGTCCGGCATAGACCCGGGGCTGGCCCGGCAGTTGGTCAAGTTCGCCCACATGACCCGCAACCTCAAGGGCCAGGGGCTGGATGAGGGGGCCTCGACCCGGCTCCTGGTCCACGCCGCCAAGCTCATCCACGCCGGGATTGCCCCGGTGGCCGCCTGCCGCAGCGCCATAGCCCAGGCCCTGACCGACGACCCGGACATGCTGGCCGCGGTCAACGAGCTGTCCGCCTCCCTGTTTTGACCAGCCACCTCGACGCAGCCCAGCTCGAGGGGCGCATGGATGTCTACCTCGACCCGGCCCTGTCCTCCCGGCGCACCGCCGCCGGGCCGGCGGCGGCCCTGGCCGGTTTCCCGGCCCGGGAGCAGGGGTTCGTCCTGCACTGGGGGGCGGTGATCGCCAAGGACAATGCGGAGCTGGCCTACCAGTTCACCGCCTTCGCCCCCCAGGGGCTGCGGCTCATGGACCTGCCCGCCATGGAGTCCTGGCTGCTCTACGCCATGGACCTCTACGACAAGAAGGGCCAGGTCCCGGCCATCCGCGCCTTCCAGGACGTGGTGGGCTTTGCCGCCAATATGCAGGAGCGCCTGGCGGGCATAGTCCTGACCGACATCGCCGGGGTCCTGGAGCGCTTCGTCTGCGGGCTCAACGGCCGGGCCCTGAAGATCGCCGCCGGGGAGCGCTGCCACACCGACACCGAGACCCTGTTCCTGCCCGCGGTGGTCGGGCGCCTGGCCCAGAAGGAGGCCAATTTCCGGCTCTACAAGGCCATGGCCGTCCACCAGTGGGCCCAGGGCTGGTACGGGACCTGGCGCGGCGGGGTGCTGCTCGATACCTTCGCCCGGGCAGCCCCCTCGCCCGCCGCCCTCGACCTCTTCCATGCCCTGGAGACAATGCGCCTGGACGCCTGCCTGGCCCGGGACTTCCCCGGTCTGCACCGGGACATGCAGGCCCTGCGCCTGGCCCTGGACGGCGGCCCGCTGGGCGACCCGGTTCTGGGCGACCCGGCCCAGGCCGATGCCGTTTGGACGGACCTGGCCCGGCGCCTGGGTGATCCGGCTGCCCGGGTGGGCGACACCCTGGACCGGTGGGCGGGGCTCCCCGGACGGCCGGCCCCGCCCTGCTGCTACCGCGGCGAGCTGGTCCCGGAGGCGGTGCTCGCCCGCATGGAGCTGCGCGCCGCGCAGGACCGCGACCGCTTCCGCATCGCGCTCGCCAGGCTCATCGAGGACCAGGACCGGCGCCCCCCCGGGGAGGAACAACCGGAGGCCCAGACCCTGCCGGAGACCGCCGTGCGCCTCGGCGCCCGGGCCCAGGACGACCCGGACGGCCCCGAGGGCCTGAGCTACGAGCTGTTCCTGGACGGCAAGCCGGTGGCCCCGCCGGCGGACATGGTCTCGACCCTGGAGAGCATCATCCAAGACCTGGGTGAGATCCCCCCCGAGTACCTGGTGGCCGCCGGTCCCGGGTTGTACAAGCGCAACGCCGGCGGCGCAGCCAAGGACGCCGACTCGGCCTGGGCCGGGACCTACCACGAGGAGGGGGCCTTCGCCTACGACGAGTGGGACCACAGCCGCGGTCACCACCGCAAGGGCTGGTGCATCCTACGCGAGATCGAGGTCAAGCCGGCGGGGCTGGCCTTCTACCACGGGACCCTGCGCAAGTACGGCGGGCTGATCAAGTCCATCCGCCGCACCTTCGAGGTCCTGCGCGGGGAGGACCGCATCCTCAAGCGCCAGCCCTACGGCGAGGACGTGGACATCGACGCCCTGGTGGAGGCCTACGCCGACGGCCGCGTCGGCCTGGAGGCGAGCGACCGCCTCTTCACCCACCGCCGCCAGGAGGAGCGCAACATCGCCGTCATGTTCATGGTGGACATGTCCGGCTCCACCCAGGGCTGGATCAACCAGGCCGAACGCGAGGCATTGATCCTGCTCGCCGAGGCCCTGGGGCACCTGGGCGACCGCTTCGCCATCTATGGCTTCTCCGGCTGGACGCGAAAGCGCTGCGAGGTCTACCCCATCAAGCGCTTCGACGACCCCTACGACGACTTGGCCCGGGGGCGCATCTGCGCCATCGAGGCCAGGGACTACACCCGCATGGGGGCCCCCATCCGTCACCTGAGCAAGCTGCTGCGGGGCCAGGACGCCCGGGTCAAGCTCCTGGTCACCCTGTCCGACGGCAAGCCCGACGACTACGACCCGGGCTACCGGGGCGACTACGGCATCGAGGACACCCGTCAGGCCCTGTTCGAGGCCCGCCTGGACGGCATCCACCCCTTCTGCATCACCATCGACGAGCAGGGACCGGCCTACCTCCCCCACATGTACGGGGCGGCCAACTATACGGTGGTGGCGGACGTGGCCCGACTGCCGGCCAAGGTGTCAGAGATCTACCGGCGGCTGACCAGCTAGCCGGCCGGCGTCGGTCGGAGTGCAGCCCCTGGCGGCCGTTCCAGACGCGGCCCCGACTCCCAGGTGGCTTCCCGAACCCGGACCGGCCCTTTCCGCTACCCTATGACCTGTCCCGGGCGCCGCCCGAGGCGCAGACCCCAAGCCCAGCCCAGACGCGAACCATCACCATGCGACTCTCGCCGGAAGCGACCACCATCATCCGTACCCTGGTCCGCGGGCGCTTCGGGCCGGACTCCGGGATCTGGGTCTTCGGCTCCCGGCTCGACGACAGTGCCCGCGGCGGCGATATCGACCTCTATGTGGAGCCCCAACACCTGCCGGGCGACAACCTCTTCCTCGCCCGATCAGCCCTGCGCCGGGACCTGGAACGTCAACTCCGCCAGCCCGTGGACCTGATCGTCAACCCGGGGCACGCCAGTGCCTTCATGCTCCAGGCACGCGAGGAGGGCCAGCCACTGTGACCCTGACACCCAGTCGTCGCCAGGCGGTGCTGGCAGAAACCTTGGCCGCCCTGGGCCTGGCGGCCGAGCGCCTCGCCGCGACCCACAGCACCGTGGCGCCCCTGCTCCCGGTGGAGAATGCTGGGCTTGAGGCCCTGACCGAGCTCGACCGCGAGCGTCTCGACGCCTATGCGATCCGCTATGCCCGCTGTCAGGACCTGCTATTCCCGGCCATGCGCGCCCTGGCCCGGGCCCAACTGGAACCGGCGGCGGAGCGGGGCTTTCTCGATCTCTTCGCCCTGATGCAGAAGCAGGGCATCGTCACCGACCTGGACGACTGGGAGCGCCAGCGCAGCCTGCGCAATGCCGTCGGCCACGAGTACCCGGAGCCGTCCGCCATCGCCGATATCCTCAACGCCATCGGACAGTCCACGCCGGAGATCCTCGCCTGCGTAGGTCGGCTCAAGGCGGGGGCCGCAATGCTGCACCTATCCGCGCCTTGACCGGCCTCCGCCGAGGCGTGGCTGCCGGTCCATACCCCCGGCGGGACGCCGGGGGACCCAGTGCCGGCAAGATGCCGGCGCTCCGGCGGATGCTCCGGCGGATGCTCCGGCCGGCGTTGACTTGACTGGGCCGCGGCCCTAAGTTCTCGCCACAGGTCCAGACCCCGCGTCCGCAGTGGAGACCCCATGACCCCCATGACCCCCATGATCCAGACCAACCCCCGCCCGCCCATCGTCGCCCCGCCGCACCCCCAGTGGCCGGACCTGGACCCGACAGCCAAGCAGGCCCTGAAGGACCGCATCAGGGGGCTGCTCAAGGCCCAGAACGCGGTCCTGGTCGCCCACTACTACACCGATGGCGACCTCCAGGAACTGGCCGAGGAGACCGGCGGCCATGTGGCCGACTCCCTCGAAATGGCCCGCTTCGGGGCCCAGAGCGGGGCCGAGACCCTGGTGGTGTGCGGTGTGCGCTTCATGGGCGAGACGGCCAAGATCCTCAACCCGGAGAAGCGGGTGCTGATGCCGGACCTGGCCGCCACCTGCTCCCTGGACGAGGGGTGCCCAGCGGACGCCTTCACCGCCTTTTGCGACGCCCACCCGGACCGGACCGTGGTGGTCTATGCCAACACCTCAGCGGCGGTGAAGGCCCGCTCCGACTGGGTGGTGACCTCCAGCATAGCCCTGCCCATAGTCCGCCACCTGGCGGCCCGTGGCGAGAAGGTCCTATGGGCCCCGGACAAGCACCTGGGGCACTATGTCGAGCGCCAGACCGGGGCGGACATGCTGCTGTGGGACGGGGCCTGCGTGGTCCATGAGGAATTCAAGGGCTTCGCCCTGGACCGGCTGCGCCGGCTGCACCCGGACGCCGCCGTCCTGGTCCACCCGGAGGCCCCGGACGAGGTGGTCGAACAGGCCGATGTGGTCGGCTCCACCACGGCCCTGATCAAGGCCGTGACCGAGCTGCCCAACCCTGAATTCATCGTCGCCACCGATGCGGGCATATTCTGGAAGATGCACCAGCTCGCCCCCCACAAGCGCCTCATCGCCGCCCCCACCGCTGGCGAGGGTGCCACCTGCGAGTCCTGCGCCCACTGCCCCTGGATGGCCATGAACGCCCTGCAAAGCCTGGAGCGGGTGCTGCTGACCGGCGACCAGGAGGTCTGCATCGAGCCGACCCTGCGCGAGCGGGCGGTAATCCCCATCCGGCGCATGCTCGACTTCGCCGCCGCTCAAGTCTCAGCCCCCAGACTCGCCGACTAGCCCAGCCCGGGCATTCTCGGGGCTTTCTTGGCAAAGGCCCCGGGATCATCTACCATCGCCCGCCAACGTAAAAGAACTGAGGTCACCCCACAGGGGCGACCCCGGGTCGGAGGGCCAGCCCTGTCCCCGCCCCGCAGACCGACCGCCACCCAAAAGAGGCTGCCCATGGCACTACCCCGCGCCAAGACCCTCCTCGTCGCGCTGCTGATCTTCGCAGCTGGCATCGGCTTTGCTGGCCTGTTCAATACCGGCATGGCCTATACGAACGAAATGGACTTCTGCACCTCCTGTCACTCCATGCAGGTGAACCTGGAGGAGTACAAGGAGACCATCCACTACAAAAACCCCTCGGGGGTCCAGGCGACCTGCTCGGACTGCCATGTCCCCAAGCAGTTCCTGCCCAAGATGGTAGCGAAGGTCATGGCCGCCAAGGATGTCTGGCACGAGATGCTGGGCACCATCGACACCCCGGAGAAGTACGAGGCCCACCGCTGGGGCATGGCCAGCGCGGTCTGGGCCAAGATGAAGGGGACCAACTCCCGCGAGTGCATGAACTGCCACAGGTTCGAGAACATGGACCTGGCCGCCCAGGACCGCAGCGCCCGCGGCAAGCACGGCAACGCATTGGACGACGGGCAGACCTGTATCGACTGCCACAAGGGCATAGCCCACGAGTTGCCCGACGAGCCCGAGGACGCTGCCCAGGCCGACGCTGCCAAGTAAGGGCCAGTGCGCCTTGTCAGGTCAGAGCCAGTTGAGCGCCAAGTGCGAGCCAGTCCAGAGCGAGACCCTAAGCCTATGAGCATCCAGACCCAAGCCGCCCTAGTCCTAGCCCTGCTCGCCCTGGGCCTGGGGCCCGTCGCAGGCCAGGCCCGGGCCGGCGACCTGGACCCGGCGAGCGAGATGCGCCACGCCGCCCAGAACAAGGACATGGCCACCGTCGAGCGCCTGCT
>DYRB01000054.1:8910-11854 GCA_020718945.1 Lamprocystis purpurea
CAGCTCCTCTACAGCCATGCGGACCCCAAGGCCTCGGACAAGCAGCAGCGCACCGCCCTGATGCATGCCGCCGAGATGGGCCAGGTCCCGGTCCTGGGGCTCTTGGTCAAGGGCGGCGCCGACCTCCAGGCCAAGGACAAGGACGGGGCCAGCGCCCTGCACATCGCCGTGGACAAGGGCCAGGCCGAGGCGGTCGAGGCCCTGATCGCCCTGGGCGCGGATGTCAACGCCCGGGACACCGGCGGCGACACGGTCCTGGGCTATGCGGTCACCCGGGGCGACGCCCGCATCGTTACCCTGCTGCTGGAGCACGGGGCCAACCCCAACCTCCCCGGCGGGGGCGGCAGCACCGCCCTGATGGAGGCCATCCGCGCCGGCCAGGGCGACTTGGTCCCGCTCCTGCTCCAGCACAAGGCCGACCCGGCCCTGAAGGACGGCCAGGGGCGCACCGCGGCGGACTGGGCGGCCAAGCGCGACGACCAGCGCGCCGCCTCCGCGCTCCAGGGGCGCTGACCGGCGGGGTCATAGCTCGACCCGGGCAGCACATCGCTCGGGGTATCAAGGGGCCGGCACAGGCCTCGGAGAGGATTCGGCGGGCCAAACACCCGCCGGAAAGCCGGATCAGGCCCCGTCGGGGTAGGTCCGGCGGAGGGGGGCACCGCCAGTCGCGACGCCCTCGCAACGAGCGGCGCCCTTCGCGCCAAACTGCCAAGTCTGTCAATACCTAAGGAGGTCACATGGCCAATAAGTCGAAGAAGCTGGCCCTTCTGGTCGGGGGCATCGCCCTCGGCCTCGGGTCCCTCGTCCACGCCGCCGACGCCCCCAAGCCGGCGGCTGCCCCTGCCCCTGCCGCCGCACCCCCAGCCGCCCCGCTGGTCTCCGGCGCCACCGCCGAGGCCCTGGCCAACACCTGCGCCGGTTGCCACGGCACCGCGGGCGTCAGTGTCGGTCCCGCCTCCCCCACCCTGGCCGGCAGCAACGCCGACTACTTCAAGGAGATCATGAAGGGCTACAAGGAGGGCACCGCCTACTCCACCATCATGGGCCGGATCGCCAAGGGCTTCTCCGACGAGGAGATCGCCCTGATGGCCGACTACTTCGCCAAGGCCAAGTTCGCCCCGGCCAAGCAGAAGTTCGATGCCGCCCTGGTCAAGGAAGGCGCCAAGATCCACGACAAGTCCTGCGAGAAGTGCCATTCCGAAGGCGGTAAGGTGCTGGCTGCGGCCCCGGCGGACAAGAAGGACAAGAAGGCCAAGAAGGACGACGACGACGAGGAGGGTGGCGACGAGTGGCAGATCCTCGCCGGGCAGTGGACCCCGTACCTCAAGTACACCCTGGAGGACTACACGGCGAGCCCGGCCCGCCGTGAGATGCCCAAGAAGATGGCCAAGGCCCTGGAAAAGGTGTCGAAAGACGGCGACAAGGCCCTTGCCGCCCTCCTCGCCTACTACGCCAGCCAGCAATAAAGACCCGGAGGATCAAAGGCATGAAAATCGATCGTCGCACATTCGTTAAGGCCACCGGCGCGCTGGCGGCCGTGGGCATCGTAGGCGCCCCCAACCTGGCCTTCGGCGCGGGCAAGAAGGTCGTCGTCGTCGGCGGCGGGACCGGCGGGGCCACCGCGGCCAAGTACATCAAGATGCTCGACCCCAGCATCGAGGTGACCCTGGTCGAGCCCAACGAAAAGTACATCACCTGCTACTTCAGCAACGAGGTCCTGTCCGGGGAGCGCACCATCGACTCCCTGACCCATGGCTACGACGGCCTGAAGAAGCACGGCATCGTCATGGTCAAGGACCACGCCACGGCCATCGACGCCGAGAAGAAGGTGGTCAAGACCGCCGGCGGTATCGACCTGCCCTTCGACCGCTGCGTGGTCGCCCCCGGCATCAGCTTCCTCTACGACAAGATCGAGGGCTACAGCGAAGAGGTCTCCAAGACCATCACCCACGCCTGGAAGGCCGGCGAGCAGACCGTAACGCTCCGCAAGCAGCTCGAGGCCATGAAGGACGGCGGGACCGTGGTCATCACGGTCCCTGGCGCCCCCTTCCGTTGCCCGCCTGGGCCCTACGAGCGGGCCAGCCTGATCGCCGGCTACCTCAAGCACCACAAGCCGAAGTCCAAGGTCATAGTCCTCGACACCAGCTCCAAGTTCTCCAAGGATGCCCTGTTCAAGCAGGCCTGGAGCAAGTTCTACGGCTTCGATACGCCGGACTCCATCATCGAGTGGCGCCCGGGCCCGGATGCGGCGGTGGTCAAGGTCAATCCGGCGGGCATGTCGGTGGAGACCAGCTTCGGTGACGAGGTCAAGGCCGACGTCATCAACATCATCCCGCCCCAGGCGGCCGGCAAGATCGCCAAGGATTCCGGCCTGACCAACGAGACGGGCTGGTGCCCGGTCAACGGTCGCACCATGGAGTCGAGCATCGCCAAGGGGGTGCACGTCATCGGCGACGCCAGCATCGCCGGGGCCATGCCCAAGTCCGCCTATGCCGCCAACAGCCAGGCCAAGGTCGCGGCCGGGGCCGTGGTGGCCATGCTCCAGGGCAAGGAGCCTGGGGTGCCGTCCTACCTCAACACCTGCTACTCCATTCCGGCGGAGAAGTGGGGCATCTCGGTGGCGGGCATCTACAAGGTCGGCGAGGACGGCAAGATCGCCTCGGTGCCGAACTCCGGCGGCGTGACCCCCATGGACGCGCCCGACTGGGCCCATGCCCGCGAGGTCGAGTACGCCTACAGTTGGTACAACAACATCGTCAAGGATTCCTTCAACTGATCCTTGGACCTAGGGGGACAGCGCCCTGCAAGGGGCGCCGGTCCCATCTTCAAGGGGCCTTCGGGCCCCTTTTTCGTGGGCTCTGTCTGCGTGAGGTGTTGGTTCGACCGGGAGGCGGACCCTGGGAGCGCCGCCTCGGCGCGACCGGGCGAAGCGAAGCGAGCCCGG
>DYRB01000055.1:0-8084 GCA_020718945.1 Lamprocystis purpurea
GACGACGGGCGTTCCTACAACATCAATGCCGATCTGGTGGCCGGCAAGCTGGCCGAGGTCCTGCAGGCCGAGAAACTCCTGCTGCTGACCAATACCGCGGGCCTGCTCGATGCCCAGGGCCAGTTGATCGCGGAACTGGACGTGGGGCGGGTAGAGGAACTGGTCCGTCAGGGCGTGATCGCCGGCGGCATGTTGCCCAAGATTCGTTGTGCGGTGGAGGCGGTGCAGGCGGGGGTGCGCACGGCCCACATCGTCGACGGGCGGGTGGAGCACGCGGTCATGCTGGACCTGTTCACCGACGAGGGCGTCGGGACCCTGATCCGGCGCCGCTGATCCGAGGTATCTGGTCCGGTCGCGCCGGGGCCTTCAGCCTCCCGGGCCCTGCCCCAACACGGCGTCATGGAAGCCGTCGAGGATGGCCCGGGCCTCCGGGGCCGTACAGGTGGTGTCACCGCTCGCGGCCGGCTTGCACTGGGCGTCGAGGAACAGGGACGCACCAGTCCCCTGCTTGTCTTGGATGCGTGATAGGGTGAGGCTGACGTCGTCGCGCTGGTCCGGCGGGGCTGTGATGAGGATGTTGGGCCCGGAGGCCTGGACCGGGGTCGAGGCGTGCTTGCGCACATAGGCGGTGGCCCGCACCCAGAGGCGGTCGCAGGCCTCGGTGCTGGTGCAGGGCACCAGATTCTTGAGCAGGCTGAGGGTGGCCTTTTCGGGCTCTGGCTCAGCGGCCTCCGGGATATCTTTGAGCTGGCGGAAGCGCTTCAGGTCGCTGGCGAAGCTGCCGTGGATCTCCTGCTTCTGCTGCTCCCGGTCGACGATGGCCGAGTAGGCCTCGCGGATGGACTTCTCGGTCTTGCCGATACTGTCGCTCAGGTGCGCCGGTATGGCCTTGCCGGTGCGCTCCAGGTTGGCCGCGTCCGCCCGCAGGCCACGCAGCCAGTCCTGCTGGCGACGGATGTTGCTGCGGGTTACCTGGACCATGACGTCGATGGAGGCCAGCTTGCCGTCGCGCGCCATGACCATGTCGTCTGCCGAGCGGAAGGTGCGCAGCAGTACCCGGTCGGCCGCCTCCTGCTGTTTCTTGGCGCGCTCGGCGGCATCGCGGAAGCGCTTGAGTTCCTCCTCCCGCTGCACCTCCTCGTGGGTCTTGGCGGGGGCCGTTGTGTCGACCACCACGCCCTTATCGCTCATCTGCGCGTGGCCGCGTTCAACCTGGGTCGGGGGCAGGGTGTCGGTGTAATGGACCACCCCCTGGTCATCGACCCAACGGTAGAGGCGCGCCTCAGACGCACTTGCCAGCAGGGCAAGGACCAGGATGCAGGGTATGGGGAGACGCCAACGCGCACTCATCTGGGACTATTACGACCTCGGGTGCCGACGAAAAGCCCTGAACTCGCCTGGCCCCCGGGACGGGGTGCCTGCCGGTACCCCATCCGGCGCCGAGACTGTGTGCGGCCTTGCCACGCGCTGGGCCCCTCAGACCCCGTAGCGCGCCCGGTAGGCGCTGACGGCGGCCAGATTTGGATTGGGCTCCGTGCCTTCCCCAAGGTACTCCACCAGGTCGTCCAGGGTCGCTATGGCCAGCACCGGAATGCCAAACCGCTCACGGACCTCGTCCACGGCAGAGCGGTCGTCGCTGCCGCGCTCGCGGCGGTCCAAGGCTATGACCACCCCGGCCGGCTCAGCCCCGTGGCCGGTGATGATCTCCACGGACTCCCCCACCGAGGTCCCGGCGGTGATGACGTCGTCCAGGATCAGGACCCGCCCGTGCAGCGGGCTGCCGACGATCTGGCCGCCCTCGCCGTGGTCCTTGGCCTCCTTGCGGTTGAAGGCGAAAGGTAGGTCGCGACCCTGGTGATCGGCGAGCGCGATGCCGGTCGCCGCGGCCAGGGGGATACCCTTGTAGGCCGGGCCATACAGCATGTCGAACTCAATACCAGCCGCCACGATGGCCTCCGCGTAATAGCGCCCGAGCCGCCCCAGACTGGCACCGGTACTGAACAGCCCTGCATTGAAGAAGTAGGGGCTCAGCCGGCCGGACTTGAGCTTGAACCCTCCGAAACGCAGCACCCCGGTGTCCAGGGCGAAGGTCAGGAAGGCGCGTTGGTATTCCAGCATAGGGTTGTACCGGGGACTGTGCGTCAGTTGGGGTATCATACACTTCCACCGATGTTAGGCGCCCCCCCGGCGATGCGCCGTGGGGCCGATCCAACAGGCGGTGGCCCCATCGACACCCGGCCGGCATTCTGCCGGACCCCTGGCAGGACCTTATACCCGTGGACCACAGCGCCCCGCTGATTACCGCCTTTCTCGTCGGCCTGCTCGGCGGGGTGCATTGCATCGGCATGTGCGGGGGCATAGTGGGCACCCTGACCCTGGGTCTGCCGAGCGCAACCCGAGACCGCCTGGCGGCGCAACTGGGCTTTCACCTGGCCTACAACCTCGGGCGGGTCGCCGGCTACACCCTGGCCGGGGCGCTGGCCGGGGCCGCCGGCACCCTGCTGCTCCAGATCGGGCCCCTGCAACAGGCCCAGCGCGCCCTGTACGGCGTTGCCGCGGTCTTCATGATTGCCTTGGGGCTCTACCTTGGCGGCTGGTGGCAGGGTCTGACCTGGCTGGAGCGTGTCGGGTCACCCCTGTGGCTGCGCTTGGAGCCTCTGGGGCGCCGCCTGCTGCCGGTGCGCACGCCCTGGCAGGCCCTGGGTCTGGGCCTCATCTGGGCCTGGATCCCCTGCGGCCTGGTGTATAGCGTGTTGATATGGTCGGTGTCCGCCGGCAGCGCCGGGCAAGGCGCCGCCCTGATGCTCGCCTTCGGCCTGGGCACACTGCCTAACCTGCTCGGCATCTCGCTGTTGGTCGGGGCCGCCGCACGGCTGGGCGAGCGGCCCTGGGTGCGGCGCAGTGCCGGTTTGCTGGTCTTAGGCTTTGGCGTCTATGCCTTGTGGCAGTTGTTCGTCCTATGACGCGGAAGCGGTGGTCCAGCCCCGCCCCTTTGGGCCGAACCGCCGCTTCCGGGGCCGCTTCCGGGGGCTGGGCTACTGGGTGAAAAACTGCTGGCTGGTCTTGCCCGAAATGGCCTTGGCAGCGCCCTCAGGGGTCACCTCGATCACGAAGTTGAGGGTCTCCTGGTCCTGGACCGGGAACTCGCCGATGTAATAGATGGCTTCCTGGTCGCGCAGCTCGCGCATGGGGACGCGCATCTTCTGACCGTTCTGGTTGGCGGCATTCACCTCGACGCGGGCCGCGGTGGGCACCCCGGTGGTCCCGGCCTTCTCCTTGAGCAGGCTCACGTTGAGGACGCCGCGCTGCTTGCTGCGCTGGATCTTGTAACGCTGGGCTACCGCCGGGTCCAGGGTGTCGGCGGAGAAGGCATTGTGGTGGATGACGTAGCCATCGGCGGTGGTGCTGTTGTCGGCACCGGCGGACAGGGGGGCGAGCAGGCCGATGGCCAGGAGCCAGGGGGCCAGGGTAGCGGTTCTCATGGTGGTCCTCTCTTTTCTTAGGGGTGGTCAGGCAGGGTGGTCAAGCGCGTTGTGCGGCGACCCGCGGGTTGGCCCCGGCGGCGCGCTCGGGGACTGGGTCCTGGTGCAGGGTGTTGTAGATGTTGCGCAAGGCCGTGAGTTTCTTGGCCAGTTCCACGTACTCCGCTTGGGTTTCTTCGATGTGCCGTTGGGAGTCGGTCTTGGAGCGCCCGAGGCGCTGCAGATTGTCCAGCCGGCGCTCCATGACCACCTTGTGCTCCTGGATCTGCTCTGCCAGGGGTTGCAGGGTGTCGCGGATCCAGGTATCGAAGGCGGCGCGCAGTTGGTCGAACAGGACCCGGGCGCGGCTGACCAATTCTTCGTGGAAGCGCTTGATCACCACCCCCTGCTCGACCAGGGCCAGGCCCGGGCTGCGGCGGAAGGCCTCGACCTCCTGGTACAGGAGCTCGATTTCCACCCGGAACTTCATGGGCACGAAGACCTTGGGGGGCGCCGTCTCGAAGCCGAAGTCGCGCTGAAAGCCGTCGTAGGTCTCGCGGACCAGCTTGCGGATGCGCTCGCTCTCGGTGGCGATGGCCTGCATGGCCCGGCGCAACTCATCGAACAGCCCCTTCATGGCGGTGGCCATGCCCGGGGTGGTCCAACTGCGCACCATGTCCGAGTGGGTCTGGATGATCAGGGCCTCGATGTTGTCCTTGTCCAAGATGTCGCGACAGCGCTTGGTCTCCAGGATCAGGGCCTCGCGACCGGTCTGGAAGCGCTGCACGCTGCGCAGATAGACTTCCTGTTCCTGGCGGGTCTTCTCCAGCATCTGCACGATCAGGGTGTTGCTCTTCTCGCGGAAGGCCTCCAGCTCGGTCAGTCGGGTCTTGGCGCGGTCGATGCGCGCAGTGATCCGGGTCCGATTGCGCTCCAGAATCTTGCCTAGGCCGGCATCCAGGGCCGCCAGGTGGGCCTTGCGCTTCGCCGCCAGGAGCTGGGTGAGGATGTGGGCCTCGAGGTTCTCGATGCCCGCGCGCCGCAGCAGGGCCTTGTCGCCGCGTGCCCGGGCGGTCATGGCCTGTTGGGCGGAGACCGGGAAGACCTGGGCCGCCTCCACCCCTAAGGCCGCCGCCGCGGCGAACCGGCGCTGGGCGACCTGCTGGTTGCCTGCGTTGTCCTCGTCCTGCCCCCAGAGGCGATCAATCTTGTTCAGGGCGACCACCACGCCCTTCTGACGGGCGCCGCCGAGGCCGCGGAAGTGGCGCCGCCAAAGGTCCAGGTCGCCGCTGTCCACCCCCTGGTCCGCCGCCAGCACGCAGACCACCACATGCGCCTGGGCGAGCATGTCGGTGGCCACCTCGGGCATCCCCAGGCTGGGGATGTCGAGGATCACCAGCCCCAGGCGCAGCAAGGCGCTGGGGAAGCTGACGATGGCATGGCGCCAGCTCGGTATCTCCACCGGGTCGGTGGCGGCGCCCCCCAGGCCGGCCTTCGCCAGGCCCAGGCGTATCGCCTCGGCGCGCGCGACTATCTTGGTCTGGGTCACCTCGCGCAGCCGATTGGTAGTCTGCTCGGGGTCCTGGACATCCAATGAGTGCTGAATCCACCGGGACGGGTCGGCGCGCAACTCGACGAAGGGGGTGCCCTGGCCCAGGGTTTCGATGGGGAGCAGGCGCAGGAAGGCGGTGCCGTGTTCCGCATCCCAGCACAGCTCAGTCGGGCAGGTGTCGGTACGCCCGGTATAGGACGGTATGAGCCGACGCCCGTAGTCGTGGAAGAACAGGGCGTTGATCAGTTCGGACTTGCCGCGCCCGCCGCCGGAGAGGAAGGCGACATTGAGGTGGTCGGAGTGCATCCCTGCCAGCGCCGAGGTCAGGCAGGCTCGGGTGTCGGCGTTGGCCCTCTGGTTCTCCGTGAGCCAGCCGTCCAACTCCTTGATGGCGCGGGCGACCCGGACCCGCCATTGGCGGTAGGCGCCGAGGCGCTCCTGTAGGGTGGGCTGCTGCATGAGGTGGGTCGCTGGAAGGCTCAGGCACTGGACGGTTGCAATTGGCCGTCGAGCATATTCCAAGCCCAGTAATGTAACAACTTTGGCGTTGCCTTTTGTGGTCGGTGCGGGTCACCAGCGCCCCCTCAGGGCTTGATGATACCCTCCGGCAGGTGCCCGGGGTCCTGGATGCGCAACCGCTTGGAGCGGTTCTGCCCCCCGGCCAGGAGGGTCACCCGGGCAACGGGCACGTCGAAACGCTCGGCCAGGAAGCGCACCAAGTGGTCGTTGGCCTTGCCCTCCACCGGTGGGGCCGTGATGCGCACCTTGAGTTGGTCGCCCAGGGGCTCGCCGAACTCGTCACGACGGGCGCGCGGCTGCACCCTCAGGTTGAGCACCAGGTCGCGGCCCTCCCAGCGGTACCAGCCCGGGGTCATGGCGCCCTCTGACGGCTGGCCCTCAGAAGGGGCTGCCGGTCAGCGCGTTGAGCGGCGGGATCAGGAGCATCTCCAACAGCACCAGGCCGATCATTACCGCCATGGGCGCGAGGTCCAGGCCGCCCACCGGCGGTATCCGGCGGCGTGCCGGTTCGAGCAGGGGGGCGGTGAGGCGATCAAGCAGGCCGACCGCGGGGTTGTACGGGTCGGGGTTGAGCCAGCTCAGGACCACCCGGATCAGGACCGCGAACAGGAAAATATTGATGAACAGGGTGATCAGGGCCGGGATGGACCACAGCAGGGCCCCCAGCGGGTTGCCCAGGCCGGCGACCAGGGCGACCGCCGCCAGTTCCACCGTCTTGACCAGCCAGGCCAGGACCAGGGAGGCCATGTCCAGCCCCTGGTAGCTCGGCACGAAGCGGCGCAGGTGCTTGAGCGCCGGGGTGGTCGCCTTGACGATGAACTGGGACATAGGGTTGTAGAAGTCCGCCCGTACCCATTGCAGCAGGAAGCGCAGGGCGACTATGGCCGCATACAACCCCAGCAAGGTCTGGATCAGGAAGACGATGGGGTTGGCAAGGTATCCGCTCATGGCTCCTCCGCCAGGATCTTGGACAGTTCGGTGGCGCGCAGCCGGGCCGCGGCGATGGCCCGTTCCACCAGGGGCCCGAAGCCGCCCTGATCGAGCACCGCCAGGGCCCGCTCGGTGGTGCCGCCGGGTGAGGTGACCCGCTCGCGCAGGCGCCGGGGTGGGTCGTCGCTCTCGATGGCCATGCGTGCGGCCCCCAGCGCGGTCTGGATGGTCAGCAGGCGGGCGTCCTCCGGATCCAGGCCCAGGTCGATGCCCGCCTGCTCCACCGCCTCCATGAGGCGAAAGAAATAGGCCGGGCCGCTGCCGGAGACCGCTGTTGCCACATCCACCAGGGACTCGTCGGCCACCCAACGGGCCAGGCCGCAGGCGCGCATGATGGTCTCGGCGCGGTTGCGCTGGTCGTCGTCCACCTCCGGGGAGGCGTGCATGGCGATGGCCCCAGACTGGATCATGGCCGGGGTGTTGGGCATGGTGCGCACCACCGCCACCGGGTGGCCGATCCAGGTCTGGATACTCGCCTCCGACACCCCGGCCATGATGGAGATCAGCAGCGGCCTGTCCCTGGTCACCGCAGGGCCCAGGTCCCGGCACACGGCGCGGGCCGCCTGGGGCTTGACGCACAGCACCGCGGTGGCGGACCCGGCCAGGGCCTCGCGGTTGGTGGCGCAGGTGCGCACGCCGAAACGCTCCGTCAGGGCCCCGCGCTTGGCCGCGTCGGGCTCGCTGACGGTCAGGGTCTGGGGGTCGTAACCGTCGGCGATCAGGCCGCCGATCAGGCTGGAGGCCATGTTGCCGCCGCCGATAAAGGTGATGTGCTCTGCTGTCATGGCACGCTTGCCGCCTCGCTGTGGGGGTCGGGCCCGCGGAGCCGGGGCCTGGGGCCGCGATTATACGGGGCGGGGGCCAAAGACCGCAGTCCCGATGCGCACCAGGGTCGCCCCCTCGGCGATCGCCGCCTCCAGGTCGTCGGACATGCCCATGGACAGCACCGGCAGCGGGCACTGCGGGGTCGCCAGGCGGTCGCGCAACTCGCGCAGGGCCCGCAGGGGCAGACGCTGGGCCGCCTCCTCGTCCGCCGGGGCCGGCAGGGCCATGAGCCCACACAACCGCAGCCGGGTCAGGGGGGCGCAGGCGGCGATCAGGTCGGGAACGGCCCCCGGGGCCAGGCCCTCCTTGCTCGCCTCGCCGCTCACATTGACCTGGATGCAGGCGTTGAGCGGCGGCAGGTGGGCCGGGCGCTGCGCGTCCAGGCGCCGGGCGTGCTGGGCGTCGCACAGGCTGTGGACCCAGGCGAAGGACTCGGCAATGGGGCGCGTCTTGTTGGCCTGGATGCGGCCGATGAAGTGCCACTCGAGGGCCAGGTCGGCCAGCTCCGCCTGCTTGGCCAGGGCCTCCTGGACATAGCTCTCGCCGAAGGCCCGCTGGCCGGCCTTTGCGGCGGCGCGGATCAGCGCCGCCCCCTGGCGCTTGCTCACCGCCACCAGGGCGACGCTGCCCGCCTCGCGCCCGAAGCGGTCCTCGGCGGCACGGATACGCCCCAGCACATCAGCCAAATGGGCAGCGACGGCCTCGGGGTCCATGGTCGGGTCGCGCCCCTAGAGGTC
>DYRB01000055.1:8184-11763 GCA_020718945.1 Lamprocystis purpurea
GCGCCCTGGAGATAGGCGACCAGCCTGCGCAGGGCCTGGCCGCGGTGGCTCAGGGCGTTCTTGGTGTCCGAGTCCAGCTCGGCGGCGCTGCGGCCCAGGTGCGGGACCAGGAACACGGGGTCATAGCCGAAGCCGTTGGCGCCGCGCGGCTCGAACAGAATCCGCCCCTCCCAGGTCCCCTGGCAGATCACCGGGGTCGGGTCCGCGGCGTGGCGCATATAGACCATGAGGCACTGGAAGCGGGCAGTACGCCGCGTCTCCTCTACACCCTCGATGTCGGCCAGCAGCTTGGCGAGGTTGGCCGCATCCCCGGCCCCGACCCCGGCGAAGCGGGCCGAATAGATCCCCGGGGCCCCGTCCAGGGCATCCACCTCCAGTCCCGAGTCGTCGGCGATGGCCGCAAGCCCGCTGTGGGCGGCGGCGTTACGGGCCTTGAGGATGGCGTTCTCCACGAAGGACAGCCCGGTCTCGTCCGCCTCGGCGACGCCGAACTGGTTCTGGGGTATGACCTGGATGTGGGACTCGGCCAGGAGTTGGCCGAACTCGCGCACCTTGCCCGCGTTGTTGCTGGCCAGCACGATGCGCTCGTCGGTATGGGGTCGGTTCATGGTGTCTCGCCTCGGGGATGTAGGTCGTACCGCGCTGACAGGTCTGGTCCCGGCAAGGGCAGAATTATTGGCCGCAAATGAACGCAAACAAACGCAAATGAAGACTGGCACCCAAGGGCCACGGCGTTCCCCCGACGGTCGGCCTCGGACTCTAGGCCACGCACCGAATCATTTGCGTCCATTGGCGTTCATTTGCGGCAAGACAAGCCCCGCCGTATCCGTGGGCGCCGCGCTTTCAGTCCGCCAAGGCCCGCCGCTGGGCCTCCAGCATGGTGGCGATACCGCCGGCGGCCAGGTCCACCAGGGCATCGAGCTGGGCGCGACTGAAGGGCTCGGCCTCGGCGGTGCCCTGGATCTCGATCAGGCCGCCGTTGCCGTCCATGACCACATTCATGTCGGTCTCTGCGGCGGAGTCCTCCGCATACTCCAGGTCCAGGATCGGGCTGCCCTGGTAAATGCCCACGGACACCGCCGCCACCTGGGTGCGGATGGGATCGGCAGCCAGCTTGCCTGAGGCGAGCAGGCCGGCCACGGCATCGTGCAGGGCGACCCAGGCCCCGGTGATGGCCGCGGTGCGGGTGCCGCCGTCGGCCTGGAGGACATCGCAGTCCAGGGTGATGGTCCGCTCGCCGAGCCCGGTCAGGTCGGTGCAGGCGCGCAGGGACCGCCCGATCAGGCGCTGGATCTCCAGGGTCCGCCCGCCCTGCTTGCCGCGGGCCGCCTCGCGGTCGCTGCGCTCGTGGGTGGAGCGGGGGAGCATGCCGTACTCCGCAGTGACCCAACCGCGGCCCTGACCGCGCAGGAAGCCCGGGACCCGCTCCTCGACGCTCGCGGTGCACAGGACCCGGGTATCGCCCAGCTCGATCAGCACCGATCCCTCGGCGTGGCGGGTGAAACTGCGGGTGAGCTTCAGGTCACGCAGTTGGTCGGGGCGGCGTTGGGAAGGTCGCATGGGCGAGGGTCCGATGGCGGGCGGGGGCGCCATCTTCGATGCCCGCCCCAGCCACGTCAACCCGGGGTCACCGCCGGGCCTGGGCCCGGTCGGCCTCAGGGGCTCAGTCGCGGGGGCTGCGGGTCTCGCTGGCCAACTCTGAGAGCCGCGAGTGGGGCAGCTCGTCGGCGTGGCTGCGCAGTGAGTCCAGCAACTCCCCTGCGTCCTGGGGGCGACTGGTGGGCTCCATCTGCATGGCCCAGTCCACCGCCTCCAGGAGATAGGTCGGGTAACGGTCCCGAAACTGGACGGTGGCGGGGACCAGGGTTTCGTTGCTGTGACGATCCACCGCCGGGGGCGGGACCTTGGCGTCCATGCAGTTGCGGATGCTGGCCCCGACGGCGTAGACATCCGTCCAGGGGCCTATGTTGCCGCCCTTGTAATACTGCTCCACCGGGGAGAAGCCGGCGGTGATGACCTGTCCGCCCCGGGGGCGCCCGCCGGTCAGCGGGTGGACCGCCCCCAGGTCGAGCAGGATGGGGATGTTGCCGTGGCGCAGGTGGATGTTGCCCGGCTTCACGTCCAGGTGGAGCATGGAGCGGGAGTGGAGCATGGCCAGGGCGTCGAGGATGGGCAGAAAGACGCGCAGGATGAAGTTGGTACTCAGGCCGCCGCCGCGCTCCTGGACATAGGTGCCAAGGTTCTTGCCGCGCTCATAGTGCATCACCAGGTAGGCGGTGTCGTTGGCGAGGAAGAAGTCGCGCACCTGGACTATGTTGGGGTGGCGCAGGGAGGCCAGGGCCTTGGCCTCCTGGAAGAACAGCTTGCGCCCGCGCTCCAGGCTCTCCGCCTGACCCGGGCCGGCGGCGACCACCCGATCCCGCGTGCCGCGGCTGCCGATCTTCTTGGGCAGATACTCCTTGAGCACCACCTCGTCCCCCGAGTCCAGGTCCTGGGCCAGGTAGATCAGGCTGAACCCGCCCTTACCGATGTCCTTGAGGATTTCGTAGCCGCCGACCTTGGTTCCGGGGGCCAGGGTATCGCGCGACGGGGTCATGGTGTCTGGGCGCTGTCCGGACGGGCTTGGGTGGAAAGGGGCTCGGGCTTTGTGTTACTTAGGGTCTCGGCGCGGCGACCGAAAGGCCAGCGCCCCGGTCTCGAACCTTCACCCCAAAAAGCGGTAGAAAACCCTGCCATGGTAAAAAGTATGACGGCCTTCGCCCGGGAATCCGCCAGCGGCGAGGCTGGTGAGTTTACATGGGAATTGCGCTCGGTAAACCACCGATTTCTTGAGCCCCACATCCGCCTGCCCGACGAACTGCGGGCCCTGGAATCCCCGGTCCGCGAGCGCCTGTCCGTCCGCCTCGGCCGCGGCAAGGTGGACTGCAACCTGCGCTATGTGGCCCGCGCCGGGACCGCCGGTGAGCTGCGGGTCAATCGGCCCCTGGTGGCCCAACTCCTGGCCGCCGGCGAAGAGGTCGCCGCCATGGTCGGGCGCTCCGCCGAGCCGGCCTGGTTCGACCTGCTGCGCTGGCCCGGGGTGCTGGAGGAGCCCCAGCGCGACCTGGACGCCGTCGCCCACGAGGCCCTGGCCGTCCTGGAGCAGGCCCTGGACACCCTGGAGGCGACCCGAGCCCGGGAGGGCGCCCGCCTGGGGCAACTGATCCTCGACCGCTGCGAGCGGCTCCAGGAGACCCTGGTCCAGGTCCGCGCCCTCATGCCCAGGGTCCTGGAGGGGGTGCGCAAGCGCCTCACCGACCGCCTGGCGGAGCTTCGCGCCGAGCTCGACCCCCACCGCCTGGAGCAGGAACTGGCCCTGCTCGCCCAGCGCCTGGACGTGGACGAGGAGATGGACCGCCTGGAGGCCCACATCCAGGAGGTCCGTTCCGTGGTCGCCGGCACCCAGCCCGCCGGCCGGCGCCTGGACTTCCTCATGCAGGAGCTCAACCGCGAGGCCAACACCCTGGCCTCCAAGTCCTCCGACCTGGACGTGACCCGGGCCGGGGTGGACATGAAGGTCCTGATCGAGCAGATGCGCGA
>DYRB01000056.1:0-1858 GCA_020718945.1 Lamprocystis purpurea
TGGGCCAGGAGATCAGGTTGAGGATGCCGTCGGCCAGTTCCTCGGTGCGCAGCCGCGCCGAGACGATCAGCCCCAGGCTGATCAGGCACAGGGCCCCGGCGGCGAAGACCAGGGCCAGGGCCACATAGGACCCGCGCATGGGGAAGTCGAGCAGCAGGGACAGGCCCAGGTAGACCACACCGCTGGCGCCAAGCACCACCAGCAGCCGCGACAGGACCTGGGCGGCGAGGAACTCGAAGGGCCGCAGGGGCGTGGCCTTGAGGCGGCGCAGGACACCGTTCTTGCGATAGCGCACCACCACCCAGCCCACCCCCCACAGGCTGCTGAACATCACGTTCATGGCCAGCACCCCGGGCAGGACCCAGTCCGCGTAGCTCAGGGCCGCCCCGGTCACGGTCTGCCGCGCCGGCCTGTCCGGATCGGCCGGGCCGTCGGCGCCGCTGCTGCCAAGCAGCAGGCGCTCGGCCAGGTAACCCCGCGGGGAGCCGAGATTGACCCAGTAGGCCGGGGCCCCGCTGAGGTCCAGCAGCAGGTCGAGCTGGTGGCGCTCTACCTTGGGGACCCCGGCGGCCGTGTCGGCTACCGGCACGAAGGTGACATGGCGGGTGGCCAGGAAGGCCGCCGCCTGGGCCCGCCCGGGGCCGTCGATGACCCCGACCTTGAACAGGTCCTCCGGCCGCGAACCGAAGATGAAGGCGAAGGCCAGCACCATGAGCATGGGCATGAAGATGTTCCAGCCCAGCCCCGCCTTGTCGCGATAGAACTCCCGGTTGCGTGCCACCAGGATGGCCAGGATGCGTCGCCACATGATTCGGTGAACCTCTTAGGTCCGCAGGGCATGGCCGGTGAGCTTGAGGAACAGGTCCTCCAGGTTGGGCGTCTCCACCCGCAGCTCACCCAGGTTGGCCCCGACCTCGGCGAGGCGCCCGAGGATAGGCCGCACGTCCTCGCAGTAGATCTCGATGGCCCCGCCCCGGGTCAGGGCCCCCGCGGGCAGGGGCTCCCCCGCCGGCCAGGCGGCCTCGGGCAGGCGCACCGCGGTGGCCGGGAAGTGCTGCCGCACCAGGCCCTGGGGCGACCCCTGGGCGACGATGCGCCCGCGGTCCACTATGGCCACCTCGTCGCACAGGTGCTGGGCTTCCTCCATGTAATGGGTGGTCAGCAGGACCGTGGTGCCGCGCCGCCGCACCGTCTCCACCAGGCCCCAGAAGTTGCGCCGCGACTGGGGGTCGAGCCCGGTGGTGGGCTCATCCAAGAACACCAGTTCCGGGTCGTTGACCAGGGCTATGGCCAGGAGCAGCCGCTGGCGCTGGCCGCCGGACAGGTGGCGGGTGTCGCGGTCGAGGATCTCCTGGAGATTGCACAGCCCGATCAGCCCGCCGCGGTCGGCGCTGCGCCGGTACAGGCTGGCGAACAGGGTCAGGGACTCCGCCACGGTCTGGAAGTCCTGCAACGCGGTGGCCTGGAACTGGATGCCGATGGTCTCCCGATAGCCCGGGTCCAGGGGCCGGCCGCGGAACAGCACGGCGCCGGCGGTGGGGGACTGGATGCCCTCCAGCAACTCCAGGGTGGTGGTCTTGCCCGCCCCGTTCGGACCCAGCAGGCCGAAGCACTGGCCGCGCCGGACCCCAAAGGAGATGCCGTCCACCGCACGCACCCTGCCGGGGTAGACCCGCACCAGGTCCCGGGCCTCGATCAATGTATCCATAGGTCTGCCTCAAAGCGGTTCGGTTGCGTGTTGCGCCTGTTCCCACCCAGGCCCCATGCTATGGGTCGCCGCCGACATCCCCGGGCAGCACCGCGCAAGCTGTCAGCACGTCGGGGACCCAGGCTCCAGGTCGGGGCGCCCGAACGCACC
>DYRB01000056.1:1958-6388 GCA_020718945.1 Lamprocystis purpurea
TCCGCCACCCACATCAATTTTCAGCGCATCCCGCTGACCGACACCTCGAACCCCTTCTGCGTAACCAGCATCCCCACGGCCGACCAGAGCCTGGTCATGATCCACTTCCTGCGCAAGCAGCCGAGCGTGGAGTACAAACTCAACCTCAAGGGCCTGATCGACGGGGCCATGATCACCGGATTCAACACCCTGGTCATCCCCGGCGGCAAGATGATGTACGCGATGGAGCTGATCCTGACCCAGCGCATCCTGGACATCATGAAGCGACGCGGGCATCTGGACCAAGACGACTGAGTACAGGCCCGCCCCGCCCCTCCCGCCGCCCGCGGACGGGGCTGGCCCTTCGGCCCCGCCCAGGCTGGGTGACTAGGGACGCGCTGGGTTATTATTCCGCCCGCGCACGCCCGGCCACGCCACAGCTAGCTCCCGAGCCTTGGCCCACCGGGCCACCCGAAGCAGTCGCGGGCCTGGGCCAACCCCTGGAAGGTTCGGTCCCGGCCCAGCCACCAGGAATCTGTACGCATGAAAAAAGAGTTCTCCCTCTACCTGGACCTGGTGCGCTTCCTGGCCGCCCTGCTGGTGTACGTCTGGCACTCAAACAACCGCAACATCATCTCCGACATACTGCCCATGTCCCAGTACGGGCACTCGGCGGTCATCGTCTTCTTCGTCTTGTCGGGCTTCGTTATCGCCTACGTCGCCGACACCAAGGAGAAGACCTTGCGGGACTACTCCATCAGTCGCCTGGCGCGTATCTATTCGGTCGCCCCCGCGGCCCTCATCCTTGCCCTGGTCCTGGACCAGATCGGCCTGGTCCTGGACCCTGGGATGTACGACGGGAGCACGACCCACGACCACTACCTCCTGCGTATGGTGACCAGCCTGCTCTTCCTCAATGAGGTGTGGGGCATCTCCATCACCTCCTACTCCAACGTCCCCTACTGGTCCCTCAATTACGAGGTCTGGTACTACGTGTCCTTCGCCATGGTCGCCTTCGCGGCGGGGCGGACCCGGGTCCTGCTGTTGCTCGGCCTAGCCCTGCTGCTGGGACCCAAAGTGGTGCTGCTCGCCCCGATCTGGTGGCTTGGGGTCTGGCTCCACCGCCACCCGCCGCGGGGCCTGGGCGAGCCCAGCGGCTGGGGGTTGTTCCTTGGCAGCATCCTGCTCATCTACCTCTTCCACCTGTACGAGGTGGATGAGATCTGGACCCAGTGGTTGAAGGCGCAGATCGGCGAGCATTGGTGGACCCAGCTTACGTTCTCCCGGCGCTTTCTCAGTGACTATGTGCTGGGAGCACTGATTGCCATGAACTTCGTCGGCTTCCGGCTCATCTCCCACCGCTTCGCCCGCCCCTTCGCGGTCGCCGGCGGCACCATCCGCTTCCTGGCCGGCTTCACCTTCTCGCTGTATCTCTTCCACCAGCCCCTGATCTTTTTCTTTGCCGCCCTGATTCAGGGCGATAACCAGGGCCCCTGGTTCTATACCCAGGTGACCGTGGCGGTCATGCTCTCGATCCTGCTCCTGGGCAGCGTCACCGAGCAGCGCAAGCACTTCTACCGCCGCCTTGCCGGGCGTGCGGTGGACCTTTTCCTGAAGGTCAAGGATGCCTGGTACCGCCGCCCGGCCGTGAGCAACCCATGACACCCGCACCCCTGCGATTTGCCATCTCCAGCGCTGCGAGCGCCGACTTCGTGCGGCTCTCCGGCGACGCCAACCCCCTGCATGTGGACCCACTCTACGCCCGAAGGCTCCAGTTCGGCGGGACCGTGGTGCACGGTATCCATACCCTGCTCACGGCCTGGGACCTGGCCTTCGCCAGGCTCCCCGAGGCCGAAGCCAGGGCCCTGGTGCGCATCGCAGCCAGCTTCCCCAACCCGGTGGGCCAGGACCAACCCATCGACTGCGGCCTGAACCTGGCCGCGGACGGCGCCTCTGCCACCCTGGTCGCGGACTCGGGGGGCCGCCGCGTCCTGAGCCTGCGGCTCGACTTCGCCGCCGGGCCGGCCCTGGCCGAGGGCCTCGACCTGGCCGGGCACGGCGTCCCTCTCGAGGCCGCGCTGGACCAGGGTTTCCCACCCTCGGATCAGAGTGGCTCCCTGGACCTCGGCTGCGATGGCGAGATCGCCGCCCGGCTCTTCCCCTGGCTCCTGGGCCACTACGGCCCCAGGCTGCTGGCACCCATCCTCGCCAGCACCCGGCTGGTGGGGATGAAGTGCCCGGGGCTGCACTCGGTATTCTCCGGGCTCAGCCTGGATATAGCCCCCGGCGCCGAGGCCGGACCGCAGCGGCTGGAGTGGTCGGTGGAGCGGCTGGAGGAGCGCTTCCGCATGGTCAAAATCCGGGTCTTTGCCCCCGGCGTGCAGGGTCGGCTGGACGCCTTCTTCCGCCCCAAGCCGGTGGCCCAGGCCGACTATGCCACCGTGCTGGGCCGGGTGACGCCCGGGCAGTTCGCGGGCCAGCACGCCCTGGTGATCGGCGGGACCCGCGGGGCGGGCGAGGTCACCGCCAAGCTGCTGGCGGCGGGCGGGGCCCAGGTGGTGGTCAGCTACCACCAGGGCAGCGGGGATGCGGAGCGCGTGGCCGCGGAGATCCGCTCCGGTGGTGGTCACTGCGCCGTGCTCGGGCTCGATGTCGCCGCGGGGGCGCCGGCGGTGGCGGACCTCTTCGGCCCCGGGCTGGCGCCCACCCACTGCTATTACTTCGCCTCGCCCCACATCGCGCCCAACAAATCCCGGGGCTGGGACGCCGGGCTCTTCGCGGGCTTCTGCCGCATCTATGTGGACGCCTTCGCCGACCTGGTCAGGGCCTTGGCGGACGGTCCCAATCCGGCCTGCACCTTCTTCTACCCCTCATCGATCTACGTCGAGCAGCCCGAGAAGGGCTTCGCGGAGTACGCTGCGGCCAAGGGGGCCGGCGAGGCCCTGTGCGTCCAGTTGGCGGCACGCTATCCCCAGGCCCGCTTCCTGGCCCCGCGCCTGCCGCGCATGGCCACGGATCAGACCGCGAGCATAGTCCCGATCAAGTCCGAGTCGGCCCTGGATACCATGCTGGCCCACCTGATCGAGCCGAGCCTACCCCACTGACCGCAGCGCGGCCCACCCGCCGGGGCGCGACCGGTACGCTGGCGTCGTCCTCGGCCCGACAGGCGCCTAGTCCGGGTCGTAGAGGGTCTGACCGCGGTGCGCGGCCTCGATCAACCGGTCGGTGATGCGGCGGGCCCGGGCCGCAGCCATGGGTACATGGTGGAAGCGCCACAGATCCAGATCCCCCGGTCGAACCAACTGTGGCAGCTTGGCCACGTTGAACCGCCAGGCGAAACCGCCGCCCTGCATGGGCACCTGGATGCGCTCGTCCCCGTCGATCAGGGTCACCACCAGTGGCGAGCCCTCGGCAGGCGTGCGGCGGGGGACCGGGAAGGCATCCCCGAGCAGGTCGTCCACATGGTGGACCTGGGTCATGACATGGAATGACTTGCCGATGCCCAGGATCAGGGTGTCGCGGGCGGCCATGCGCTCGAAGGGCGTGCCGGCGCCAGCGGAGGTCTGGGCCCGCTCGTGGCCCTCGGTCAGTTCGCGGGCCAGGGGCCCCAGGGCGCTGATGCGGTATACCGGGTGCCGGCTCTGTACGACCCCCTTGGTGCGCCGAAAGATCTCCGTGGCCAGGCCCATTTGGGAAGGGGTCCTGCGCAGATCGAACACCGGGTTCTGGCGGAAGGTCTGCCAGGCCCCGCCGAGCTTGGACTCGCCGAAGTAGAAGGCAGGCATGGCCAGGGTCCGCTCCGGGCCGCAGAAGTCGATCAGCATGCGCACCAGCTCAAGGGCATTGCCGCTGTACATGGGCAGCATGTGATTGACGGAGCTGTGCACCATCAAGACCTCGAACCCCCGGCCCAGACGCCCCTCCAGATGGGCGCGCAGGTCCGCGGTGTCGAAGCTGCCGTAGACGAGCCGCGAGGCCCCCGCCAGTCGCTTGCGCATACCCATGTAGAAGCGGCGCAACTGGGCGAAGCGCGCCTCCGGCAGGTGCCGCAGGGCCAGATCCGAGACCTTGTGGAGCAGGCTCATGGCTTTCCTCCTGGGTCGGGCGCCCGGGTGGCTAGGCGACGCCCTGGGACTGGAGGTACTGGGTGATCCCCTGGACCGAGGTAAGGCTCATGAAGTCCTCCACATCCAGGGTCACATCGAAGGTCTGCTCGATGGCCAACATCAGATTCACCTGGGCCAGGGAGTCCCAGGCCTCGTTGTTGTCGGCGGAGGTCGCAATGGTGATCTCGGACTCGGGCAGGTTCAGGGTGGCGGCCAGGGTGGCGCGCACGCGGTCGATGAGTGGCGTGGTCATCTCGGGTCTCGCTTCAGGGGTCAGTAGGGTGCTGGCCAGGGCGCCGGTGCGACGCGGCCTGCTCAGGGGGCCGGCTCAGGGGGCCGGCTCAG
>DYRB01000056.1:6488-11673 GCA_020718945.1 Lamprocystis purpurea
GCTCAGGGGGCCGGCTCAGGGGGCCGGCTCAGACAGGCTGACGCTGACGGGCATGTCCCCCGCGGTCAGGGGCGGCTGCCGTTGCAGGTCACGCACGAAGCGCCCGTCCTCGGTCGGGGCGAAGCGATGGTTTGACAGGAACTCCGCCACCAGCCGGTTCTTCTGGGTGGGCAGGTAGTCGCCGGTCACCACAGCGACGCCCTTGGCCATCAACCAGGCCAGCACGGACTCCAGGAAGGCCGTCTCCGCGGTCCGCCCAATCACCCGGCAGGACATGAGGAAGGTGTCGATGCTGGCCCCCCCGGGGCCTTCGTGCCGGATCAGGGCCAGGCCCACGATACCGCTGTCGCCGAACACATCAGCCAGGGAGAAACTGGCCACTACCCAGTCCGGGTGTGCCAGGAAATCGCCTATCTGCTCCTCGGTGTAGCGCCGGGTGGTCAGGTTGAACTGGTTGGTCTTCTGGGTGAGCTGGGCCAGGCGGGCCAGTTGGGTGCGGTCGTTCAGGGCGATGCGCATGCGCATCCCCAGGGAGGCGAGATATTCCAGGGCGTCGCCGCCCGCGGTCACACGCTCCTGGTGCTCCCGCCTCTGGCGCTCCTGGGCGTACATCCGGGTCTTCTCCAGGTCCTCCCGGGTCAGGGCCAGCACCTCCAGGCGGGCCAGCCGGTCCAGACAGGAGGGGACCTGCAAGGGTTTGGCCGGGGTCTGGACCACGGTCACCTGGGGCAGTTCCCGGCGCACCAGGGCGCACTCGTGGTCGCTGTCGTCTACGAAGACGAAGGAGTCGAGCCCCAGGTTCAGCTCCTGGGCCAAAGACACCAGATTCTCGGTCTTGAGGCCCCAATTGACCCGCCGGGCCGCGAAGTGATGCCCGCGCAATATCTGGTGGGGGTGGTTCTTGAGGACCTCATCGAGGTCCTCCGGGTTGTTCTTGCTGCACAGGGCGAGCAAGAAGCCGCGCTGCTGGTAGTCGAGCAGGCGGCGCTGGAAGTCCACAAACAGACTGCCGGGGTAGTCGGGGCCCAAGGCGATGCCGCTGATCCCGTCCTCGCCGATGATCCCACCCCACAGGGTGTTGTCGGCGTCGAGGACTATGACCTTGGCCCGGGTCAGCCGGTCCGCCGCACCCAGGGCCAGGACCCGGCGCGCCAGTTCCGCGGCGGCGCGCGCGGCGAAGGGGAAGCGGGCGGCGTACCAGAGCCGCCGGTCGAAGAAGGCGTCCCGCCCCAGGTCGGCGAGCATCGGGTCCAGGTCGAGAAAGCTCGCGCCGGCCAGGCCCTCCCGCAAAAAGCCGCCGATACGCGCCTTGACCGAGCCCCACCAGGCGGCCTCCGAACGCTCCGACTGAGCGTCGTAGAGGCCGAGGCCAGGGGCGTAGAGGTCGGGCAGCAGGGTCAGCACCAGCCGCCCGCCCACCGCGGCCCGAAAGCGCCCCAGGATGTCGCCAAGGCCCTGGAGCAACTCCCCGGCCACCGCCTCGCGCGCCTCCCCATCCAAGGCAGCGACCGGCTCGGCCAGCCGCGGGTGGAGGTCCTCCCGGCGCAGCAGGAACAGGGTCAGGTCCGGGGCGTGGCGGACCAGCCCGGAGTCGGCCTGGGCCTCCAGCGGGCTCAGGCCGTAGGGGGCCTGGTAGAGGTGCAGGTCCAGGCCCTGGATGGCCGCGTGCAACTTGAACCAGGGGTCCAGCAGGTCGCTGGTGTAGCTGTGCACTATGCCCAGCCGCAGGGTCGCCGTGGCCGGTTCGAGGGCGAGCAGGTGGGCGGTGAGCTTGTTGGCGTCCGGCAGCGACAGGCCTGGGGGCAGGGGCAGGTCACCCTCAATCAGCTCCCGGCGGGAGCGGACCCTCAGCAGACGTTCGACCGGGGAGGATTGGGTTTGCACGTCGAGCCTAGTCCCATAACTGTCAATTGGTGCTGCCAAGGGCGGCGGATGCTACACCGGGACCGAACGCCCGACAAGCCGGCACCGCCCCTCCCGGCCGGGGCACCAATGCTGCGGACTGCCGGCCCTGGCGGGCATCAGGCCACGCCGAGTCGCGGCAGCAGGTTGTTCTCGATCAGCCGTTCGCCAAGGCCCAGCAGCCCGCAGTGCAGGGTGGGCTGCGCCCTGGCCGGCAGGGGCTCGGAGGTCCAGTCGGCGAACCGCTCACTGAAGGTCAGGGTGCGGTAGCGGTCGGCGTGATCGCGCAGAAAACGGCACAACCGCTCGAAGCGCCGCTGGATCAGGGGCGCGGGGACATAGACGGGGCTCACTGAGGTATCCGCCGCGCGGGAGAACTCGGCAGCATGGGTGAGGATCACCACAGGCCCGGCCTCCAGGCGGTACGCCTGGTCGATGAGGGTCTTGAGTTCTGAAAAAGAACTACCGATGACGGTGGCGGCCTTGTAGCTGGATCGGCCCGGCAGCTTGACGCTGCGGTAGGTCAGCACCGGGACCTCGGTGACCCCATCGAAGCGGCAGCGCCCGCCCTCCACCCTAAGTTCGGGCTCGGCGGGCTCGAAGACCCCCAGGCACAGGGTGGAACTGAGCCGGAAGCCGGTCTGCGCCAATGCGGCAAACAGGTCCCGATGGGCCACGAGGCTCCCGGAGCGAAACGCCAGGGGCGGGTGTCCGGTGAGGCGCTCGAAGGCCTCCCGCGCCTCGCCCAACAGGGCGACCAGGGCATCGCGGCCCATGTCGCAGACCGAGTCGGTATAGCCGTCCGCAGGGATGGTGCCGTCCTTGCGACCGGACAGGGACTGCCAGCAGGGGTGCACATGCAGTTGCAGGTCGTGACCGCGGGCCTGGATCTCCCCGACCGCCTGGCCCATGGGGCCATCGCCGAGGTACCAGGTGTTCATCACCTCGATGAAGAAGGTCCCGCGCAGCCCGTAGCGCTCCAGGGTGTCGAGAATGAACCCGAGGCCATGGGAGCAACCACCCACCAGCCGTTGCAGCGAGGGCAGCCCGATGGGCTCGCGCCCCTGCGGGAATTCGAGCGCCCCGTTGATGGTGAACTCGGTGTCTATGGTGATGCAGACGTCGGTCGGTGTCATGGAGTGAGCCGATCACGCGGCGGGGCCGCAGTTTGAGTGGTCTGGCATCGGCCGATGCGCGCCTCGGACGGGTGTCAGGGTGCGCAGCTGTGGGCTCGTCCGCGACGCAGGGACAGGAAACCGACCGTCCGGTGGCGGCGAGGCGCGAGGATAGCCCCGATGGGGCTGCCCGACAAGGACTGACGGCGGCCCAGGGCCAGCGCCCTGTTGGGCCAGGATAGTGCCGTGCCTTTCCGCCGTCTCAAAGCATCTGACCCCCAGCGGGGTCTTCCACTGAGTCGCACCTCGGTAGTTGCTTGCCCTAGGGGTGAAGCGCTACCGACCTACCTCGGAGGCGGCCGGGATGACCAGTTCCGAATCCAACCGCAACCCCGCCACCCCGTCGCCCACCAGTTCCCGATTGGCGTCCCGGATCAGGGTCCAACGGCTTGGGTCTCCGTAATAGGTGCGGGCCAGCTTGTAGAGGGTGTCGCCCTGGGCCACCCGGTGCTTGGCCAGGGGCGCCGCGGTTGGCGCCGCCGGCGGCTTGTGGGTCGCCGGCACAGGCTTGGCGTCCCCTGCCGGCGGCGCAACGGCCCCAGGGAGGCGCAGGACCTGGCCGATCCGCAGCGCCGTGGCGTTCAGCCCCGGATTGGCCTGGGCGATCTCCGGCCAACGGCTGGCCGAGCCCAGGTGCTCCTTGGCGATACCCGCCGGGGTATCGCCGGCCTTGACCCTATGGGTCCCGCCCGGCTGGGGTGCTGCCGCCGGAGCCGCCGGCGCCGCGGCAGGCGTGGCCGGCGCTGCGGCGGGCTTCGCAGGCTCCGGCGCGACATCGATGGCGGCAGCGTCCACCGCGGTTCGCAGCGCGGCGGCATCCGAGTACGGGGTCTTCTCCTTGGACTGGGAAGGCGCAGTCGGGTGCTCCCGCGCCGGCATCATGACCACGCCGGTCACGATCAGGGCTACGGCGGCCGGAACCAGCAGAATCTTCCGAAGTATGCTCAAGGTGCTGCTCCCACGGGCATTGGCTAGGTTGCTGTGAGGCTTGGTTAGTGGGCAGGTCCGTGCGGGTCCAGGCGCAGCGCCTTGCGCTCCTGGTTGGCGGCCGGGACCTGAGGACGACAGGATACCGGACTCGGCCCCATCCTGGCAGGTTCGCCGGGGCCCCTAGGGTGCGATCAGGAGTGATGTGGTCTTGAAGGCGGCGCAGCAGCAGTGGATGCGGCGCGCCAAACGCCGTGTCAGGTCCGCAACGCGGTGCCACGCGCCTTATCCACCCTACGACCTTCCCAAGATCTCAGAGCAAGACGCGAAATGCTTCGACCGTGAGACCAGCATCCTTGACTATGCCGCCCATAGTAAAGGCTTTGACGGGATTGTGGCGAGGAATCGTCAGAAAGCGACTGCCATCGCTCATGACAATGTGCTTTCCTTGTCGAAATGATGCGAAACCCAGCCTTTTCGAAGGCACGAACTGCATCCAGATGATTGACCCCCGGCAGTTTCGACATGCTTAGGCCGCTATATCGACTTCGCGGACTTCCTGGCCACGGCTCATGTCTTTCACCGCGGCCAAATACTCCTGAATTGCATCCTGAATGTTCTCGATAGCCTCTGCATCGGTATCGCCCTCAGACCAGCATCCGGGGAGACCCGGGACTGAAACGCTGACGCCTTCGTCGGTGCGATGCAGAATAACGGTGTATTTCATTTCGGTGACTCCAGGTAAGGGGGGTGCTGGTGTTGGATCGCGGCAGCCAGGCAGCAACCG
The DNA here is from genome assembly GCA_020718945.1 of Lamprocystis purpurea. GTDB lineage: Bacteria > Pseudomonadota > Gammaproteobacteria > Chromatiales > Chromatiaceae > DYRB01. The sequence continues at coordinate 11,280 of DYRB01000056.1, forward strand.
ATCACCCGGCCGAGACGGCCAGACCCAACAATCCACAGCGTTTGGCCTGTGCCGACTTTAGGCCAATGGAGAGCGCTTGCAATACCTCTTGGACAACTTGCGAGTCGCAGCCATTTCCGCAGGGTGCATTGTACAACGCCGCACCGCGTCGAATCATACTCGACCAATCCTGTCTCGCCAAGAGGTTGTGGTATCTTTCCAATTCTCTGCCTACCATCCCCTTGGCTATGAAGAAATTCCCGAAAAACCCGGGGATTCCGTCAATCGCCTCTTCTCCAATTGCTTGAAACAGTATTGCCGGTGCCGTGTCGCCCTGGGTAACTACAACGGTCGCTACTTCGAGTTCCCCGCATTTTTCCCCCGGTCCACAAAACTTCATGTGGCGAAAGAACAA
>DYRB01000057.1 GCA_020718945.1 Lamprocystis purpurea
CCCATCGCCTCCATCACCAAGCTGATGACGGCCATGGTGGTGCTGGACGCCGGGCTGGACCTGGACGAGATGATCGAGATCACCCCGGCCGACCGCGACAACCTGCGCCACAGCCGGTCGCGCATGCGCATCAACGCCGCGCGCCTGAGCCGCCGGGACATGCTGACCATAGCCCTGATGTCCTCGGAGAACCGCGCCGCCGCGGCCTTGGGGCGCACCAGCTTCCCCGGCGGTACGCCGGATTTCGTCGCGGCCATGAACCGCAAGGCCCAGGCATTGGGAATGGCCGACAGCCACTACGCCGATGCCTCGGGCCTGGACGGGGGCAACCGCTCCACCGCCGAGGACCTGGTGAAGCTGCTCCAGGCCGCCAGCCGTTATCCATTGATCCGCGAGGCTACCACCCGCTCCGAACTGGAGGTGCAGCCCTATGCCGGCGGCGGCACCCTGCCCTATCGCAACACCAATCCCCTGGTGCGCAACGCTGAATGGCGGGTGGAGCTGAGCAAGACGGGCTATGTGAGCGAGGCCGGCCACTGCCTGGCCATGCAGGCACAGATCGCCGGGCGGCGTTACTGGATAGTGCTGCTGGACTCGGCGGGCAAGCTGTCCCCGGTGGGCGACTCCAACCGACTGCGCAAGTGGATCGAGGCGGGGCAGCCGGCGGCTCGGGGTTGACTGCAACGATCCTCCAGACCACAACGGGGCGCGGCATGTACAAGGGCGAGCGGTTCAACAGCATCACCCACCTGGTGGGGGCCGTCCTGGCGCTGATCGGCGTCACCGTGATGGTGACCCTGGCCAGTATGCAGGGCGAGGCGGTACGCATCCTGACCCTGACGGTCTACGGGGTGACCCTGTTCCTGCTGTATCTCTTCTCGACCCTGTACCATAGCCTGCAAGGGCGGGCCAAAGAGGTCTTCCAGGTCCTCGACCACCACGCCATCTACCTGCTCATCGCCGGGACCTACACCCCCTTCACCCTGTTGGCGCTGAAGGGGTCCACGGGCTGGTGGCTCTTCGGGGCTGTGTGGACCCTGGCCCTCATCGGCATCATCCTGGACTCCATACCGCGCCGGGAGGGTCGCATCCTGTCCCTGTTGATCTACCTGGGTATGGGCTGGCTGGTCCTGTTTGCCCTCGAACCGCTGATTCAGGCCCTGCCACCGGCAGGTTTCTGGGGCCTGGTGGGCGGCGGGCTCTTCTATACGGTGGGGGTGGTCTTCTATGTGCTCGATGACCGCTGGCCCTGGTGCCACGGCATCTGGCACCTGTTCGTCCTGGCCGGCAGCATCAGCCACTACTTCGTGATCCTGCTGGCCCTGTAGGTCGGGCTTTAGCCCGACCGGGGCAACCTGACAGGGAGCTGTCGGGCTGAAGCCCGACCTACAGCCCGACCTACAACCCCCGTTGGACCGAGGCCCGCTGTTCCGCATCCCGGGCATTGTCCACATAGGCCAGGGTCAGGCCGAACTCCCGGGTCCAGGTCAGCTCGATGCGCCAGGTGTCCGCCGGGTTCCAGACGTGGATGGCCTTGCCGTCGCCGCGCCGGATCGAGCCCTGGCGGCTGGCCGGGTTGTCCGCATAGCCCGGGAACAGGCTGCGGTCCTCCCCCGGGCCGTACTTCTCCCGCAACTGGTTGTACAGGTCCTGGAACTTGAGCTGGGTCTCGACCCGGAACTGCCGCACCACCTTGTAGATGGTCCCGCGGAAGGCCATGACGTAGTCCTGCTCCTGGCCCTGGTCGTAGATCAGAGCCAGGCGGTCTCCGTCGCGCTCCTGGTTGGTGGGCGGGTGCTGGCGCAGCAGCGAGTTCGCGTCCGCGCCCAGGCAGTAGAGGCCGAAGACCTGCTTGATGCAGGGGTCCTTCGCCGGGGCCTGGGCAGGTGCCTGGGCAGGTGCCGAGGCGACCGTAGCAGGTGCCGGTACCGGGGCTGGGGCCTGGGCCCGCGGCTGGGTCGGACTCGGGGCCTGGCCCGGGACCTGACCGACGGCCAGGATCGGAGCACCGGCCGCCACGAACATCGACAGTCCCAGGGCCCATGTGGCCCCAAGACCGATCCACCTCGTTCTTGCCCTCATATCACCCCTACCTGGCATTGTTGTGTCGGCGAAGGATACCCCATCCGCCCCAGTCTCATCTCCGCCGCAAGCGCCTTGGTGTTGCCAGACACAGCCCGGGCGGACCAACATGGAGACCCGCAGGCAAGCCAACCTCGTCCAACACCCGCCCCGAGGACCCCAGCATGACCGAGCACCTTTCGATCCAGGACCCGGACGACTTCTCCCCAGAGGACCTGATGCGCATGGCCGAACACCTGTTCGCCCCCCTGACGCCGGTCGAGGAACTGGAGCGCATCTGCATGACCCTGGCCCACCTGCCGACCCAGGAGGCCCAGGACCTGCTGGCCCGCTTCCAGGCGTCGCCCAGGGCCGGCGAGGTGTCCTGGCTTGAGTGCGCCGTCGAAGAGGGGACCTACCTCCTGCTTGACCCGACCAACCCCCTGGAGGAACGCGAGTACCTGACCCTGAAGGTCATCCAGGAGTTGACCGACGAGGTGACCGACCTGGAGTTGGAGCGGGACAAGACCAACCTGTCCCGAGAAAAGGGCGAGATTCGCCTCTCGGCCCTACAGGCCCTGGCCGATGCCGGCAAGGTCCACCCCGACGAGGTCCTGGGCTACGGCTGCGGCATCCAGTGTGACGCCGACCGGATCGATCAACTGAATGAGGAAATCGACCTCAAGGAGGCGATGATCGCCCATCTGCGCGCCTCCATCACCACCCCCAGATACCGCCAGGCCGATCCGGACTTCATGCGCCATGTCCATTGGGATGCCTGAGCCTATGAAAGGCAGTTGAGCCGCAAATGAACGCAAATAGACGCAAATAAACCAGGACTTGGTGTCGGACTCCGGTTCACCCTGCGGGTGACCTGCGGACTCTGCTTAACTGACTGACCCATTTGCGTAAATTTGCGTAATTTGCGGCCGAATTGCTCTTTCTAGGATGCCGCTGATGCGGTCGTGGACGGGCTCGGCGTAGGGCTCATCGAACCCCTTGACCCGGAACAGCTCGCAGCGGCTGTGGGTGTAGCCGGAGAAGCCGCAGATGGCGTAGCGGTCGCCGAGCAGTTCCAGGGACTCGCACAGCAGCACCAGGGACTCGCGCTGGACCTCGTTGATCCAGCCCTTTGGACTATGGAGTGCAGCAACTGGACCGCCTCGGACCTGGACCGAACCGGCTGGTCGCCGAGCACGAGTTGGAAGGCCAGGCCGCCGGGCCAGCGATGAGGGCCTTGTAGAGGCGGAAGTTGGCCTGCCGTTCCGGCAGCCGGGTGAGGGTCGCAGGGACGAACAGGGTCTCCGTGTCCGTCCAGGCCGCCTCCCCCTCGGCGAGCTTGAGCCGCCGCCCGGCCAGCCCGGCAACGAAGGCGTCCAGTACCACCCGGGCCTGGTCCAGGCGCCGGCAGCCGCGGTTGCGGGCCAGGTCCTGGGCATAGCCGGCCACCGCCTGCATGGCCCGCAGCCCACCCTGGGTCCCGGTGCGGTCATAGACCTCCAGCAGTTCGATCACCCAGGGCTGCACGTCCTCATCGGGCAGGTGCGACAGCACCTCGGCGGCCTGGGTGCAGAGGTGGTAGGCCAATTCGACGCTGGTGCGGGCGACCCGCTCGATCTGGCCGGGCATCAGTTCCACCCGCCCCGCCGGGAACCAGGACAGGGCGGCCACCGCGGGCACCAGGCTGCGGCGCACCGACAGGACCATGAACACCAGGGCCTCCAGCCGGGCCTGGATGGCCTCGGGCTCCAGGGCATCCGGGGCGCGGTGGCCATCCTGGCCATAGATAGCGGCGGCCCAGGTCATCACTGGCCGCCTGGGTACGGGCCCGGGCGATGAGGAAATAGGGCCCGAGTTGGGCCGGGTCTGGGATCGGGGTCTCGGACATGGGGCGGATTATGGACCGGCCGGGGCGGCGGGCGAAGAGCACTGGTCAATTTGTCCCCAATGCCTGTGGTCGCCCCTGTGGACAAGCTGTGCCCAGCAGGGCCTGGTTGCTGTTGAATCAGCGACTTGGGTAGGGTGGCTCATATTTGGCCACAGGTGCGACGGGCTCGACCCGGATCGACACCCAGCGGGTCCGTCTGGCGTCCGGGGTCTGACACCTCGGATCGACACCTGCCACAGGGCCTGTAGGCGTCACAGAAAGACACTGGCAACCGGGCTCGGATAGCCTATAACATCGGGACCCAGAACCAGCTCCGGCCGACCTACACCTGCCTCAGGGGGCCCCATGTCCAGCCAACAGTACGCGGTCCTGCCCGGTAGCCTGGAACAGGGGGGCGTCCACGCCTATCCCACCGGGATCAACTTCTCCACCTTCTCCCGCTACGCCACCCGGATCGATCTGCTGCTGTTCGATGCCCCTGACGCCCTGGAGCCCTTCCAGACCGTCGAACTGGACCCCAGGGTCCATCGCACCTTCTACTTCTGGCACGTCCTCGTAGAGGGGCTGCCTGAGGACGGCATCTACTACTGTTGGCGCGCCGATGGGCCCTGCGACACCCAGGCCACCGGCCAGCGTTACGACCGCGCCAAGGTCCTGCTCGACCCCTGGGCCACCGCGGTGGACGACCGGCTCTGGGACCGCCGCCGGGCGAGCGAGGCGGGGGACAACGTCGCCACGGCCATGCGCTCGCTCGTGGTGTCCGACACCTACGATTGGGAGGGCGACACCCCCCTCTACATCCCCATCCAGGATGCGGTGATTTACGAGATGCATGTGGGGGGCTTTACCCGCCACCCCTCCGCCGGGGTCGCCCACCCCGGCACCTTCTCTGGCCTGATGGAGAAGATCCCCTACCTCCAGGCCCTAGGCGTCACCCACATCGAACTGCTGCCGGTGATGGCCTTCGACCCCCAGGACGTCCCGCCCCAGACCACGGCCCTGGGCCTAAGCAACTACTGGGGCTACAGCACCCACAGCTTCTTCGCCCCCCACCCGGGCTACAGCATCGAGCCGAGCCGGGCCCGGGATGAGTTCCGCGATCTGGTCAAGGCCCTGCATCGGGCCGGGATGGGGGTGATCCTGGACGTGGTGTTCAATCACACCGCCGAGGGCGGGGCAGACGGGCCCACCATCAGCTTCAGGGGCCTGGGCAACGAGATCTTCTACCACCTGGACCCCGCCGACCGCCGCCGTTACCGCGATTACACCGGCTGCGGCAACACGGTCAACTGCAACCACCCCATGGTCGCCCGCTTCCTGCTCGACGCCCTCCAGTACTGGGTGCGGGAGATGCATGTGGACGGCTTCCGCTTCGACCTGGCCAGCGCGCTCGGCCGCGGCGAAGACGGCAACCCCCAGTACCATGCCCCGGTCCTGTGGTCCATTGAACTCAGCCGGGTACTGACCCGCGCCCATTTGATCGCCGAGGCCTGGGACGCCGGCGGGCTCTACCAGGTCGGCGACTTCCCCGGCTTCCGCTGGGCCGAGTGGAACGGGCGCTACCGCGACCTGATGCGCGGCTTCGTCCGCGGCGACCCCGGCCTGATCGGCGAACTGGCCACGCGCATCGCCGGTAGCAGCGACCTCTACGAGCCCGACGGACGCCTGCCGCGCAACAGCGTCAACTTCCTCACCTGCCACGACGGCTTCACCCTCAACGACCTGGTCAGCTACAACGACAAGCACAACGAGGCCAACGGCGAGGGCAACCGCGACGGCAGCAGTCACAACCTGAGCTGGAACTGCGGCGTCGAGGGACCCACGGACGACCCGGCGATCCTGGCCCTGCGCCGTCGCCAGGCCATGAACCTGCTCGCCATCCTGATGCTGAGCCAGGGCGTGCCCATGCTGCTCGGCGGCGACGAGGTCCTGCGCACCCAGGGCGGCAACAACAACGGTTACTGCCAGGACAATGCCGCCACCTGGTTCGACTGGGGCCTGGTCGAGACCCAGGGGGAGATGCTCGAATTCGTCCGCGGCCTGGTGGCCCTGCGCCGCCGCCACCCGAGTCTGAAGCAGGAGCGCTTCCTCACCGGCGCCCCCCGGAACGGCCAGGCCCTGCCCGACATCGCCTGGCACGGCAGCGAACTGGGCGACCCAGGCTGGGACGACCCCGAGGCCCGGGCCCTGGCCTTCACCCTAGCCGGGGTCAGTCCCGACGAACCCCACCTGCACGTCATGCTCAACATGGGCCCCCAGGCCCTGGACTTCGCCGTTCCCGAGCTGCCCGGCCGCACCTGGCACCTGGCCCTGGACACCGCCGCGACCCCGGCCCTGCACGCCCCCGGGCACCTGCCCGAGGTCCCGCGGGGGCGCTATCGGGTGGCAAGCCATGGGGTGGTGGTGCTGGAGGGCTGACCCTGTGCCGGCGACCGGGATCACCGACCTAATGATTGTCCGCAAATGAACGCAAATAAACGCAAATGAAGAAGAGACCTGGATGTCGGCGGATGGCCATCGGCAGTGTTTGCGCGACAGACCCATGCGGCGGCAACTTCGCGCGACTCTAATCCCCTCAATTTTCTTATTTGCGTTCATTTGCGTCCATTTGCGGACCCTATTCTTCCTCTCCCCGACAGCAATCCACGGAGTACCCTGACATGCAGATTGGAATGATCGGCTTAGGGCGCATGGGCGCCAACATGGTCCTGCGCCTGTTGCGCGCCGGGCACCATTGCGTGGTCTACGACCGCAGCGCCGAGGCGGTGGCCGCCCTGGTGGCCGAGGGGGCCATCGGTGCCGCCAGCATCCAGGAGTTCGCAGCCCTCTTGGAGACCCCCCGCACCGCCTGGATCATGGTCCCGGCGGCGGTGGTGGATGGGGTGATCGACGACCTGCTACCCCACCTGCAACCCGGCGACACCCTGATCGACGGCGGCAACTCCTTCTACCAGGACGATATCCGCCACGCCGCACGCCTCAAGCCCACGGGCATCCACTTTGTGGACGTGGGCACCAGCGGCGGGGTCTGGGGCCTGGAGCGCGGCTACTGCCTGATGATTGGCGGCGAGCCTGAGCCCGTGACCCGCCTGGACAGCATCTTCGCCGCCCTGGCCCCGGGGGCCGGCCAGGTCGAGCGCACCGCCGGGCGTAGCGGCCAGCCGGGCCCGGCAGAACTCGGCTACCTGCACTGCGGCCCGAGCGGGGCCGGGCACTTCGTCAAGATGGTCCACAACGGCATCGAGTACGCCCTCATGGCCGCCTATGCGGAGGGATTCAACATCCTCAAGCACGCCGGGGTCGGCCGCCAGGACCATGAGGTAGACGCCGAGACCGCCCCCTTGCGCAACCCGGAGCACTACCAGTACGACCTCAACCTGGGGGACATCGCCGAGGTCTGGCGCCGCGGCAGCGTGGTCGCCTCCTGGCTCCTGGACCTGACCGCCAACGCCCTGCACCAGGACCCGAGCCTGGCCGACTTCGGCGGCCGGGTCTCGGACTCCGGGGAGGGGCGCTGGACCTGCCTGGCCGCCATCGAGACCGGGGCCCCGGCCCCGCTCCTGACCACGGCCCTGTACGAACGCTTCAGTTCCCGGGGCGAGGCGGATTTCGGCAACCAGATCCTCTCGGCCATGCGCTACCAGTTCGGCGGGCATCACGAGAAGCCCAAGGGCTGACCAGCCGGTGGCGAGCGCGGCGTTCCCGTGGGAGCGCCGCCCTCGGCGCGACAGACCCTACGGGTGACACCAAGGCCCGCGGCCACCCGTCGCGGCGAGGCGCCGCTCCCACGGGACATGACCCGGAGCCGCCCCCAAACCTGAGCCGCTCCCCCTGGGCAACCAACCGCCACCGGAGACCCGCCGTGACCCTGATCCAAGTCCCCAAAGAGAAGGCCCCGCAGGCCCACCCCAATGTCATGATCATCTTCGGGGCCGGCGGGGACCTGACGTCGCGCAAGCTGATCCCGGCCCTGTTCCACCTGTGCAAGGACCATCTGCTCCCGGACAGCTTCGCCGTGCTCGGCGTGGACCGCCTGGAACTGGATGACAACGGCTTCCGCGAACACCTGGTCGAACAGATCCGCGACCACCTGGGGGAGACCTTCGATGGGGAGGTGTGGAACCGCCTGGCCCAGCGCACCCACTACCTGCAAGGCAACATCGATGATCCGGCCATGTACCTGCGCCTGTGCGAGCGCCTCACCCGCATCGACGCCGAGCGCAGCACCGAGGGCAATTACCTCTTCTATATGGCGGTCCCACCCCGGCTGTTCGGCGGCATCACCTCCAACCTGGGGGCGGTGGGCCTGACCACGGAGACTGAGGACGACTGGCGGCGGGTGATTATCGAGAAGCCCTTCGGCACCGACCTGGAGTCGGCCATAGCCCTGAACCGGACCCTCCACGAGACCCTCAACGAGGGCCAGATCTATCGCATCGACCACTACCTGGGCAAGGAGTCGGTGCAGAACATCATGGTCTTCCGCTTCGCCAACGGCTTCATCGAGCCCCTGTGGAACCGCCACCACATCGACCATGTGCAGATCACCGTGGCGGAGTCGGTCGGCGTCGAGCACCGCGGCGGCTACTACGATACCGCCGGGGCCCTGCGCGACATGATCCCCAACCACCTGCTGGTGCTCCTGGGCTTCCTGGCCATGGAGCCGCCCAACTCCTTCGAGTCCCAGGCGGTGCGCGAGGAGGTCAACAAGGTCCTGGACGCCATCCAGCCCATGACCCCGGAGCAGGTCCTCACCCACGCGGTGCGCGGCCAGTACGGCGAGGGGATCATGCCCAATGGCGACAAGGTCCCCGCCTACCGGACCTCCCCCGGGGTCGATCCCGCCTCGCGCACCGAGACCTATGCGGCCATGAAGCTCAGCATGGACAACTGGCGCTGGGCCGGGGTGCCCTTTTATCTGCGCACCGGCAAGCGCCTGCCCGCCCAGTACACCGAGGTCGCCATCCAGTTCAAGCGCGCCCCCTTTGTCATGTTCAAGGACACCGAGGTGGAGGCAATAGCCCCGGACCACCTGGTGCTGCGCATCCAGCCCAACGAGGGCATCCAGATGTCCTTCGGGGCCAAGATCCCCGGCCCCAGCATGCGGGTCGGCACGGTGAACATGGACTTCAACTATGCGGACTACTTCGGCAACGAGCCCGCCACGGGCTACGAGACCCTGATCTACGACTGCATGAACGGCGACGCCACCCTCTTCAAGCACGCCGACACGGTGGAAAAGGGCTGGGAGATAGTCCAGTCCATCATGGACGTCTGGTCCGCCCTACCCCCGCGGGACTTCCCCAACTATGCAGCCGGGACCTGGGGCCCCAAGGCCGCCGGGGACCTGCTCAAGAACGACGGGCGGCTATGGCGGCGGATTGCCACGCCGGAGGCGACGAATCAGGGCTGATTTAACTGCGCCTGGCGCAGTACCCTGGCATCAGGTTTCATCAATGCCTGCGGTCAGACCCCCGGCGGGACGCCGGGGGACCCAGTGCCGGCCGGAGGCCGGCGCTCCCAGAACCGAGGGCCCCTGCGTCCCCGAGCGGAGACCGGGATCCCTGGGGCGCCAGCGTCTCGCCGGCACTGGGTTGCGCGGCGTCTCGCCGCGCGTCTGCGACGGAGAAGGCATTGCGCCCCCAACTCAGGCTCAAAGTCGAGTGAGTGGCCGCCCATGCCCGACCGGTCTGGCTCCCACGCTCCAGCGTGGGAGCAGATGCCCACGCTCCGGCGTCGCGTGGTCAGGCTATGCGCCTGCCCCGCAGAAGGCCTGGCCCTGAGTTAGCCGCTCGGCATGGCGAGCGCAGGCTTGGCCGGGCCCTACCCTCGTAACGCTGGAGCGTCACACCCTGCTCCCACGCTGGAGCGTGGGAGCCAGGGCACCACCGGGCGGGTGGCATCCAGGGCGCGCAGGAACGGCGAGTCCGGGGACAGGCCCTGGATGCTGGTGGGCAGGCGCAGCTCAGCGCCGCCGCCGCTCTGGTCCAGGGCTGCCCCCAACTCGCTGATCAATGTGTCGGGCAGGCGGATCAGCCGCACACCCCAGGACCCCAGGCTGTGGGTGGCGAGCCAACTGCCCCGATGGGGGGGGTGAACTGGAAGACCGCCCGGCTCACGTCGGTGCGGGGCTCAAAGACCAGGGCGCGGCGCACCAGGTTGTCCGCGGGCAGGGCGCCGACCCCCGGCAGGACCGCCTCGGCCTCGTCCAGGCCAATCCGCGACACCTGGGCCCGGGACAGGATGCCACCCATGCTGTGGCCGACCAGGACCATGGGCTTGACCGGTCCGTGGGCGGCGACCGCCGCATCCAGGGCCTCGCGCAACTGGAGGGCGGACAGCGGCACCGGTTGCCCGGTGGGGTAGTAGAAGAACCAGATCTGGTAACGGGCGCGGATGGCCTGGTCGGCGAGCAGTTCCATGACCAGCGGGGTCCACATCCGCAGGGTGGAGAGCAGGCCGTGGACCAGGACCAGGGGGGTCTTGTCCGGGTCGAAGGGTTGCAGGAAGACGATCCGCGGGTCCCCGCCGAAGGCACCGGGGCGCAGGAGATTGAGCAGCCCGGAGCCCAGGCGGGGCCCGGTGACGGCGGTGGCGGCCAGGGGTGCCTCCAGGTCCATGGCCACCCGCAGGTCGCCCCGCTCGGTGCGTACCCCGAGGATACGCTCCGGGTCCAACAGGGCGACGCGGCAGCAGGGGGACCCGACCCCGCCGGGCAGGGCGACCAGGGTCAGCGGGATCTGGTAGCCGGATGGCGGGGCATTGGGTCCCTCCCGGTCGAGGCGCCCGACCATGGGCAGCCCCAGGCCGAAGCGGTGCAGCCCGGGCAGGCCGGCCTGGGAGCGGACCACCGGGGTCAGCTCGGCGAAGTCCGCCGGGGTGTAGACCCCGGGTCGGTCCTTGCCGGCCGGGCTCGGGTCTGGGGTCGTGCCCAGGCTCGGCTGCGCCGCGGCACTCAACAGCTCGGGCAGGTGGCCGGCCGGCAGGTCCCGATAGGCGCCCTCGGCCTGAAGCCGCTGCCGCTCGCTGGCGTCCGGGTCGGCGAGGACCCGCACCGCGGCGGCGAGGCCGGCCTCCAAGCCAGTGGGGGCTGAGGTGAGCGACGGTACCGGGAGGCCCTGGCAACCGGCCAGCACGAGCCCCGCCAGGAGCCCGCAGGCCATGGGCCTCAAGCGTCTGATGACTTTGGCTAATGGCACTGTGGCGCGCCCTGGAGTCCGCCCCAGGGGGCTGACTAAATCGGTGGGACAGGGCGAAAACCGCCGATGCGGCTAGGATGCGCCCCTGCGCAGTCCATCACCGGGGTATCGTCTTGAACCTAAGGGTCGCATCAGAAACAAGTAATACACGGTATTAGCCGACGCCCCGCGCATCAACAAGGTAGTTCCACTGTCCAAGCACAGCGTCGTGGCAAATGAAGCGATCCTTGATTTCTCGGA